>JAOQIN010000034.1 GCA_026134085.1 Candidatus Methanoxibalbensis ujae | reverse complement strand
CTTTCTCCATGAGAATTTGTGCTTCCTGCTTCTCAACATGAAAATTCCAACTGCCATTATCATGACACCTATGTAGGAGGTGAGTGTTGAGGTGAAAGGGGAGGTGGATGGTGAGGTGGATGAGGAGGTGAAAGAGAGGAGAAAAAGCGAGGAATACTCCTGATGATGTTTATGTATGCGGGTTTTGTTCCGTTTTTAATTTTTTCTTAATTTTTATAATTATAAAAGTAAAGAAAAATTGAAAAACGGAAGTAAAATCACGGACATGTGTATATACACATTCCCGTGACTTTTGTTCCGTTTTTCAAAATTTCTTATTTTTTATAATTATAAAAATATAAGGGGGGAGTATGGGGAATGTGGTTGTAGATGAGATTGTGGATGAGGTTGTAGATGAGATTATGGATGAGATTATGGATGAGGTGGTAGATGTGATTATGGATGTGGTTGTAGATGAGGTTGTAGATGTGATTATGGATGAGGTGGTAGATGAGGTGGTAGATGAGAATAAAAAGAAGAAGTGAGGGGGGAGGTGAGGGGGATCATCGTGATGTTTCTCGTATTATTATAGTCTGAATATCAGATGTTGCTCTGGAGAGGAGGAATTGGTTTATATCAAAAACGGATATCTCAGTATCAGTGCTCAGTTTTGACTCATAATAACGACTGAATATCTGAGATGATAATGTTGATGTAATAGAGTAAAAGTTGTCCTCTATATATGTTCTGATGTATTCAGCAGCAGCACGAGTTGCTTCTATTGGACTGAGTGGTCTTCTATCCATAATGAATCTTCTGATTGTCTCTGTGATTAGAGAGTAGTCAGTTATAGAGGATAACTCATAAGAGGATATGTTGTCGGAGAAGCGGACGAGGGTTATTATACGCATCGCAGTCACATTAAGGTCGGAGGATATGGATGAGATCAGTTCTGCGGGTATGGAGTGTCGTGTTACGCCTTCCGTGAGGATGATTATGTGCTTCATCTGGTGATTGATAATATGGGATAGTATAAATATATTTATGTAATAGAGATATGATGTAATAGAGAGAAGGTGAAGGAGGTGATGCGTGATGGCGTCTCGAAAGAAGGTGTGGAGTGGAACAACACTTATGAGATATGAGCAGAAGGTCTATAAGATAGCTAAGGCACAGGGAATACCTGATGAACTTGCACAGACTGTGGCAAAGATGCAGACGATGGAATTCGCTGCTGGTGGTGGACTTTATCATCGTGTCAGGATGAGAGTCAGGAGAATACTGAACGCAGAAGAGACATATGTGTCGCCAATGTTCAGAGCACCGTATTATGCATTTGCACAGAAACTGCATCGTGTCTGTCTTGTGAAGCATGAAGTTGACCCAGAGGATGTTCTCACAGAGTTCATGAATAAGTCACCTGAGCTTAATGAGGATGTCCTGAGAGCAATAATGGATGAGTTCGGACTTGGCAGAACTCCGTCAGAGACGACAAGACCTGAGGAGAGAGGAACGAGTGCATAGATTTCGGTGGATAAGTGAGTATGGATGACTGATGATGGAGGAGGGGAGAAGAGCCTCCTCCACATATTTTATTAATTTGGGGATATAATTGATTTATGTGATAATAGAACAGGAGGAGGTAGGAGGGATTTTAATAATGGATAATGATGTTAATGATAGAGTATGTGATGTTGTGAATGATAGAGGGGATAATAAAGTAAGAGGGATTTATGGTTTAAAGAAGTATGAGAGAACGCAGAGGAAGGTTGTGGAAGGAGTAACTGCATCAGTTGAAGCGTTAAGGAAGTTGGGGTTGAAGAGTGTTGATCTGGAGTGGTCTGATGGAGGAAGGATATGCTATATTCTGTTTAATGTGGATGACTTAATTAATGTCATAGGTAGTCTGGTTATGAAGCGTGTAAAAGAGAAGGTGGAAAGTGGTCTTTCAATTGTATGTGTTCGTGAAAGGGATTATGTGGTTTTGAGGATTGAGAAGAAAAGCAGATAAAGTAAGGAGGATGATGGCAAGTTGAATGTTGGAGGAGGAAGAGAGGATAATGGGAGTGTGAGGAGGTATAATGGAAGAAGTGATTTGAGGGTTGGAGTGAAGGATGTGGTGAAAGCGGTGAAGATAATAAATGAGTGGATAGAAGCATCAATTATAATAGATGATGTGATAGCATCATTGAGCAGTGGAGATGGGATGAACAGTTGGAGGATGAGTCCTCAGGATATTATGAGGAGGTTGATAGAAGTAAGAAAGACTGAAAATGTGGAAGTGGATGTGGATGCTCTTGATAATGTGAATAGTGATATTGAGTTGAATGATGTGATATGGGCAATAAATGTGGTGAAGAGGTATATATCGGTTAAGAGAGCATGTATAGGAGTTGTGAGAAGAGTGAAGAAGTCATCGCATGGTGAGAGTATGAACTGGTTGGTGGAGAGTGTTGCATCTATGATAAGGGAGAAGGAGGAAAGGAAGAGGAGGAGGATTGAAGGAATATATGCGAGGGAGGAGGAAGCGATAACATCTGAGGATGATGTGGTTGTGGATAAGGATAAAGTGAGGGATGAGATAAGGGAGATAATAGAGAAGAGGGAAATGATGAAGCAATAAGTTATAAGAGGATAAAGATATGTGGGAGCATGAGAGGATAAGGTATTTATATAAGGTGAATGATAGTATGAGATAGGAGGTGGTGTTATGGCGGGATATGAGCTCGTTGATGTGCTGAATAGAGTGCTGCAGGGATTGCAGGATGTCCTTTACTACATAGCAGATGCGATTGCTGATAATGCGTCAATCATAGCGACAGTGGTCGTCCTGGGTGGACTTACTCTGCTTGTCTGGAGATATGGTTCAAGGATGTTCAGAGGTATGACAGCATGGTTCAGGGGCATATTCTGATAGTGGGAGGTAAGTGGTCTCAGTATTGAGAATGGATGAATGAGAGGTGCGCTATAAGAGCGCACCTTCTCATTTCTTACAAGAAAAGGTAAGGAGGTGAATGAGAAGAGGAAATGAAGAAAATAAGACAGTCTGGAGGTGCATCATTTGATATATGGCTGCGGATGAGAGTGCTGATAGAAGATAAACTGATAAGTGATGAGTGGCACAAGTGTCATTCATTTGTGAAGAATGGATATTCATTGCTCAACACAGCTCTCGCAAATGACATAGCAGGTAAACCACAGTTTGATGTTGTGGATGTGGATGGAACATCAAGAACAGTGTCATGGGATGAGCAGAATGATGCCAATAAGTATGGGGCAAATGCTCCTGCAAATGAGGATAAGTATGGTCTCATAGTGGGCACTAATGGAACTGGAACAACATGGACTGATTATAATTTGAGGTCAAAGATTAATCATGGAACGGGAAGCGGTGAACTCGTATATCATGAGACGGAGATTAAGTCATCTGAAGATTCAGGAGCACCAGCAAAGATAACGCTTGAGAGGAAGTTTGATAATGACAGTGGAGGGTCAATAACAGTCAGGGAAGTGGGATGGTTTATAATGGTGACTGTTGGCGGTTCGCAGTATTATGTGATGATGTTGAGGGATACTCCAGCAGCCACTACAGTGGGAGATGGAGCGAGACTTATTTCAACATACTATGTATATGTGAATCCACCGTGATGTGAGGGAAAATGTTTTCAATGGACTTAGAGGATGTGACAGGAATTGCGCAGTCAATAGGAGTGGCAATTGAGACATTTAAGACAGAGATATATTCAGTGATAGCATCAGTGTTATCACATTTGAAGGTGGCATTCTCATATGTCCAGTCATTTTTACAGAGACTGTGGGTGATGTGGTATGATGATCCAGTTAAGATGCTCACATTTTCAGCGATGCTGTGGTGTATGCTGTCATGAAGAAGTAGTGGAAGGTTGATGAAGGGAGGAGGAGGGATGGGTGGGATATCCTTTTTATGTATGATAGTGGTTAATAGGATGATAAAAAGGAGGTGATTGAGATAATGCCATTACTCTCATCAATAAAAGGACTGACGCCAAATGCAAGAGTTAATGTAAATGGAAATATACTTGAGATATTCATACCAGAGTCAGATTTGAGAGATATACTCGTTAGGGATTCGCCAGATGACCTCAAGAAAGCCACAACAGTGAAGTGTGAGAATGGAGGAGTTAAAATAATGATACAGATCGTCTGATAATAATATAAGAGAAGGGAGAAATGTTTGAGGACATATTTGAAGCGATATTTGAAGCATTACAGGGAGCATTTGACACATTGGGGTCATGGATAGATGAAGCTTTTTCAGCGATATTAGATGGTCTCACAGCACTCGGAGATTTCTTAGTCAGTGCATTTGAATGGATTTATAAGGGATTATCATCTCTCGGTGAGTATCTGGGAAATGCAATATCAGCAATCGCTTCAGCATTGGAGACATTTGGCTCTTGGGTTTATTCAGCCTTTGAGTGGATGTATAAGGGATTGTCGGCAGTCGGTGAGTGGTTGTGGAATGGTCTGTGTGAAATTGGTAAGGCAATTGCAGGATTCGGTGAGTGGTTGTGGAATGCATTTCTCGGATTCGGTGAGTGGTTATGGGGAGGATTACAGTGGATAGGTTCTGCGTTATCAGTTATAGGTGAGGCTATATACTCATTCGGTGAGTGGATATATACATCTATTGTTAATGGATTAAACTGGTTAATAGGAGCACTATCATCAATATTCACATGGCTCGCATCAGTATTTGAAGGAATGTGGAACGCATTATGTAGTATAGCTGAGGACTTTATATCTCAGTTTAATGTGCAAATAACTCAGTTATTTGAGGATTTGAGACATAAGTTTAAGAATATGTTTATAGCAGCAGTCACCATACCTGCGACAGCATCATTATTAAAGAGACTGCCAGATGTGATGTCAAATGGATTTGACATCACTAAACTGTTGGGGATAATGGGAGGATGTATTGCCTTGCCGATAGTCAGTTATGCTGTTGCTGAAATAATTGACAGGATAATTGAAACTCCTAAGACAAAAGCGTTATCATTCTTAATGCCATTAGGATTACCTCAGATGAGTGTCGGAGAAGCACCTTCATTCACTCAGATAAGGAACATTCCAAGACGGTTGGAGTCATTCCCAGCTACCACTTCAGAATTTAGACTGTTTAAACCTAAGCAGGATATTGTGAGTGGTGTCAGAGATGAAGGAATGCTCAAGATTGAAAGTGGAATTAAAGTCTTAATATTAAATGAGCTCACAGATAACTCTATGTTATCAGTTATGTTGCCAGCGAGGATAGAAGGTGAAAGTGATATAAGAGGATTGAGTGTCATACATTCAATAACATCTCCTCAATATGAGACTGAGCAGAGTATTGGAGTATCTGTGGAGTTGGAAACTGTGGAGAATGCATACATTCATGATGAGGAATCAATAAATGATGAAGCTGTCTTTGAGATAGCATAAAGAGGTGATATTAAATGAGTGATAATGGAGATGAGGAGAAGGAGATAGTATATGTAAGCAGGATGACGATACCTCCTATTGAGATACCTCTATTGACGATGCCTGTAATAGAAGCAAGACCAGAGCCACCTCCTGTTGGTATGACAGTTGGGTTTAAGGGATCATCGTTAAGAGGTTCACCTTCAATTAGAGTAATAGAGACGACGAGAGGTTCAACAATATGGTATAAGGTCAAGAGATGGACGAGATTATTTGATAAGAGTTATAATATCGTGAAGAGGAATATGTCTGCAATATCACTTAATCTGATGAGGGATATTGTCATAATTGAGACTGTGAGAAATGAAAGGATTATATATGGAGATGGTGTGAAGGATAAAGTGGAGATGATAGTGGAATAAGAATAAAAGGGAGGTGATTAAGTAAGTGATATTTGATGAGCCAGCCACGATAGAGTTTCTGGAAGGATATTCATCAATATATGGACTGATGAATGAGATAGCATCAGTATATGGTGGTTTCGCATTTATATTGGCACATGCAGCAAGAGCTATTGACAGGTCTATTGTCATATCAGAATCATTGAAAGATAAAACAAAGTTAATCGCATGGGGAAGTGTAAAAAGTGAGGAAGATATTGATGAAGACATCACAATGAGGACTGTTGAATCTCACTCAATTGAGAGCATAAATAAGGTGGATGACGCTTTATCATTTATAACTGTTGAGTCAAAATCTATTGAGAGCACTGATAGAGTAAAGCATGAGTTAGTTATGCAGTATATATCGGCACAACATATAAGTATTATTGATAAAGTTAAGGATACAACATCATATGAGTATGTTGCTCCACAGTCAATTGGTATAATAGATAAGATTAAAGATACAACGACATCAAGTGTTGAGATATTGATAAAAATGAGAGGAACATCATATATTGATGATGAATACTCATACAGGTATATTGTTCATGGTCATATATATCAGGAGGAGTATTTGAGAGATGGAGCGAGTCTTTCAGGATTAAAGGATAAGCATGAGATATTTGATGAGATAAGAATAAGAACAGTGCATGAATGTGAGAAGGAGCTTGAGTTACCATATATGAGTTTGAGTATGTATGAAACTCTATTATTGGAGGAGGAACTCCCATCATATAAGGTAGGATTCCATATATATGGAGAAGGACATATATCGGACTGGTGCAGGTTATCATATACGCATCCTGTTTATGATGAAGTTATGTCGGAGATTAAACTTGATGTGTTGGGAGAATACTCAACATGTGTTGATAATGTAAGTGATGAGAGTGTAAATGTTGAGATAGTTCATGGTTATGTGGATATGAAGGTTAAGTTGAGAGATGGAGCGAGTATTTCAGGATTTAAAGATAAGCATGAGATATTTGATGAGATAAAGGTTAAAACGGAAGCTGATATAAAGAGAGAGGTGGAATTGCCATATATGAGTTTGAGTATGTCTGAATGTGTTTTGATGGAGGAGGAACTCCCATCATATAAGGTAGGATTCCACATATATGGTGAAGGATATATAAGAGATGAATCTGAAATAGAAACAGGAGGTGAGTGATGTGAAGGGGAGATTACGGATATATGAGAGAGGACATTGTATAAGAGATGAACCATTGAACTCCTTAGTGGACAATTTTCTGAGGATGATGAGAGCGTCATTAGTATCACAGTTCAACACTGAGACAGGACATGATACACTGAAGACAATAGATGGGACAGAGATAGATGCTCCAGATACTCGTTGCGATCATCCATACCTTGAATGGTGGTGGGATGGAGAAGAGGAGTTAAGAGGTATTGTATTGGGGACAGGAACGACTCCAGTTTCAGTGACAGACTATAAGCTTGAGTCAATAATTGAACATGGTGAGGAATCTGGAAAACTGTGGTATGGTCGTCATATTGTAGGAGAAAAGGATAAATTTGATGACTTCATAGTATCTCCGATGAAAGTTGAGTGGCCTGTTAAGAGGATAATTGAAAACAGAACCACATCAGATATAACTGCAAATGAAGTCGGAATATATGCTGTAAAATATGGATACAGTGATGACACGGATTACACAGTAATGATATTGAGAGATGTATTAACAGCTCCTCTGACGATACAGGCAGGTCGCACAATAGAAGTGGAGGTTTTATTCTGGATAGAAGTATAGAATATGTGAATGAGGGAGGTGATTGAACACACATGAGAGATAATATTAATAAGAGGATATGGAAGGATGGAAATAAGGACATGATAGGTGCTGATTTAAGAGTGATAGTGAGAAGGAGGAATGGTGACACAGAGATAATTTACAGTGGTAAATCAAGGTCATTCATCATAGCGATGCTTGCTCATTTCAAGCAGATGGGTAAAGATTATCCAGCTCGCGATTCATGCTGCATAAAGGATTGGGGAGGGGCTAATAGAACTGTTGATGCAGATAACAGTAGATTTCTCAATGCATACTGGCATACTGAAGAAGGAAGACACCAATATGGTATATGCTTCGGTTCAGGATTCAAAGGTGTTGAAGCATCTGACTATGGTTTTGAGAATCATATACCACATGGGACATCATCTGGACAACTCTATTATTACGCAGGCACATACTCACAGGTTATAATAGACGGAAATACAGCATACTTCACTGCAACGAAATCTGCGGAAAACAAGCATACTGACCCTATAACAGTGAGGGAAGTGGGATTTACAGTTCTATCAAGACATGGCACTGGTGATCATGATTTTATGATAGCCAGAGACAGAATATCAGACACAACACTGGAGCAATATGACACAATAACTGCAGAATACAAGTTTAAAGTGACTGCATAAGGAGGTGCACTTCACAGATGAGTGGAATAAACATATTCCCATATAAGACTCCAGAAGAGCATTCAATCCATTATGCATCAAAGCACACATACTCTCTTTTAACATCAATAACAAACGCAGAAATTTCACTCGCGAATCACTATGAGAATGACAAGTTTAACATATTAACGGATTCATCATCAGCCTTCCTTGAGAAGAGGACAAGAGCTCAATTACTGTGGTTTGATGACTTCTGCATACCAACTCGTCGTGTAAGGGATATTTACATCAAGAACACTGACTTTAATTATGATGTAATATGGGTCGCATCTCCATTCTCAGAGAATGTCTTAAAACAATGGTCAGATGAACTGGGAGCATCAATTTCTGGTATAGTGCCAAGAGCATTATCTCCTGAATTGACAAGATATAGAGCAATTCATGACTTGAACATATCAAATGGAGTATTCAGATATGACATCATTATGCTGGGAGCATATGACCCACTTGACAGAAAGGGAATATCAGTCTTATCTCCTCTCATTAATGAGATAACCAAAAGCATTGACTCTCAAATAAGTATATGTGTAATAAGCACACGGAGACCGTCAATTTTACCGAGTGTTTTAAAGAGAGCAAGAGGAAAGGTCAATATTGATTTTTACCAGGAGTTTACACTCCATCACAATGAGTTATACTCAATATATGCATCCTCCAAATATCTAATATCAGCATCTCACGGAGACGGAGTAAATATGCCAGTATATGAATCGGAATATATAGGACTTCCGACTGTTGTTACAGACTTACCATGTTACATCAACACAGGCTCAATAAAGGTGAAAGCGGAACACAGAGGAACAAGACCACATACTGCGTTAATGTGGATGTGGTATGATTACTCTGTGAATGAGTTTGTTGACAAGGTCTTATCAGTATTACAGTTAAGCAGAGAGCAATACATAAGGATGAGTAAGGACTCAATAAAAAGGCAGGAGAAGAATCAGTCATTTGTCATATCTGCATTGAAGTCTCTATTTAATGCGTTTGGATTATCTCATATACTGAAGATGGAATATAAGATAAAAGAGGGAGGTGATGAGAAGGCAGGAAGTAAACCTGATAATATATCATTGATGACAGATAAGAGTGAGTTAAAAGTGGTTGAACGCACATAAAGAGGTGATTTTATGAATGAGTAAAGAGATCGGACATATAGCTATGGAGAGATTCTGTAATAACTTAATAACAGAGATCGCATTTCGTCATCAATATGAGGAATTCTATCAACAGCATACTGATACTGTGTTATTTATGCCTTTTTATGCAATATGGCAGTTTCATGCTGAAATGGACATTAAGAGTGCTCACTTATATATTGTGGAGGATGGTGATGTAACTGATTTTGTAAGTGATTATGCACGACTCGGTGAGAGGATAACTCTACATATACCGCAAGAATATTTTGAACTTCCAGGGAGCAAAGTTTTAATAATAATTGATCCACGAACACGCACTATGCCCACAATCTCTCTGATGTATGCTCTAGAGAGAGTCAGTTTAGGTTTAGACGGAATAGGGATAATTGCTCCTCAATCTTATCCTGTAACAGAAGACACAATAATCGCACAGTATTACGAATACAGTCCAACAAAAACTGTAAGAGTAAATGGATTTACAGTGAGATGTGAATCATTCATTGAAGAGCTTGAAGCACTTAAAACTGAGTTATGTGATATACTTGATGCGATAGCAGTATATAGTAGAGAGGAGAGTGTCTCAATAGAGGAAGGTGATATTGAAATTGCTGAACATTTCAGAGCGATGAGGGATGCGTTAATGAGAAGACTATCATCGCTGACAACAGTTTATATAAACAGATTGAGGACTGCGTCTCGTGAATGTATGAAGGTCGTGCTGAGGTATAGGGCAGGATATCAATGTAGAGAGGAGTGGAGAATAGAGGGGATGACATTACAGAGAATATAGGAGGTTGAATTATGAATGAGTAAGGAGATTGGCGATGTAGCGTTAAAGAGATTCTGCAGGGATTTTATAAGACAGATTGATGAGTATGCATGGGACTTTTATCTGACTCATTTTGATGACATATCATATAGACCGTTTTATGCGATATGGCGTTTTCATCAGGCATCAAGCATTAAAAGTGCTCATTTATACAGAGCAACTCCCACTTATGCGACACCAATTGCAAGTGATTATGCTCGTTTTGGTGAAAGGATAACTCTTTATATTCCTCATGAAGCGTATGATGCACCAGGACCGAAAGTTCTGATTATAATAGACCCTCATGTATGGAGAATGTCCACCATCTCTCTAATGTATGCTCTGGAGAGAGTTATGTTTGGTTTAGATGGTATCGCAATAATTTCTCCTCAATCATTTCCTGTAACAGAAGAGACAATTGTTGCTCAATATTATGAATACAGACCAAAAAGAAGTGTAATCATTGATGAGACAAAAGTCAGATGTGAAACTATCATTAAGGAGTTAAAGGAACTTAATGATGAACTCTGTGATATTGCTGATCACATTAAATCATTGAGAGCACACATACGAATAGCGAGAGAAGAAGGGATTATTGAACTCGCTTCAAGATATTCTGAAAGATTGGATGAGCATATGAGAAGACTATCATCGTTGACAACAACTTACATAGACAAACTGAGGACTGCATCTCGCCAATGTATGAAGATTGTGTTGAGGTATAGAGCATCTGAGCAATGCCGTCCTGTAATACATAGTGAGATATGATAAGAAATGAAGGTGATAATGATGTCTGTTGATATTGCATATAGAACATTATATGATTTAACCACAAGACTTGGAGTTACAGTATTGGGAATATACTTTCAGTCATATATAGAAGAAAGAGAAATTGGTTTCGCATATCGTTTAATTGATGACTTTATCACAGAGTTCAAAATTATAAGAGGCACAATAGACTATGTTGAAATACCTGATTCCTTCTTTATGGATTATGGAATTAAAGCGTTATGGCATACTCACATCTATGGTCACATTCACAATGATTCTGAATCCATTATGTTTGAAGACAGTATATCCTCAATTGATAAGGCGTTCCTCCTTGAGAAGGCAATTTTTAATCTTGATGGTATTGGTGTTATATATCTTTCAAATGAAGGAGTAAAAGCAGAATATTATGAAATCTTCCCGAAATGTATAAAAATCTCCCAGTTAATGAGAAAAGAAATGCTCAACATATTGAGATTAAAGGATGAAATAGATACACTCATACAGCAAGGGAGATATGATGAAGCTGATAAGTTAAAAACTGAGATGTCCAAATTATTATTTGAATATAAGAACAAATTATTTACTCATGCGGAAGGATGTATATATAAGGCATTTGAGGAGACTGCCTCTTTCCCATCTCATTTATTAAGGAGAACACTTATAAAGATAATGAGAGAGGAGGTGATATACTGATATGTCAAAGCAGTATGCATACACCTCATTAAAAGAGATATGCGTAACAGAAAGACTTACAACATTCGGTTTATATATTCGTTCAATATTATCAAGTGCACAGCACTGCTGGATATGTGCAATAGACCCCTCAACTGGAGATATTTTATACATATCATTTGAAGAGGGAGAAGCAACAAGAGTAAATCTTGAACATGTGGAGTATGAGCCTGACCTTCATTATGCATTATGGCACACACATATTGTTAATCCTTTTGCATCATTAATTGACCTCATTTACTCATACCAGTTTCATCAGATAGATGGCATTGGCGTTATATGTGTTGAAAGTAGAGATAAAGCAGCCATATATTATGAGAAGTTAAGACCTCTCACTCACATATGCAAAAGGATGATTTCTGAGATAAGTGCAAATTATAAGAAGCACTTAATTACAATGAAGAAAGCTTTAATCGCCAGGGAGAGAGGTGATGAATCAGCATATATAACCTTTTCAGAAGAAGCAGAGAGATATGCTGAAAAGGTTGAAGTATTGGGCAATGAATTCAGGGAGAGATGTTTCAGAGTATCCCTTATTGAATCAAGCACATTCCCTGAAGAGTTAATACCAGAAACACTTGAGACAATACCTCCTCAGTTTGCGGATGAATATATAAGATGGTATATGTCATAAGGAGGTGACCGCATTCAAATGATACAGCCAAAAATATGGAAATCCTCCTCAATCCCTCATGATAGCGAGAACAATATAATCCTCTCAATAAAGAGCAAGGGTGACATAAATCCCAGAAGGATGAAAGATGCTGAAATATTATCCCTTATATCCCTCTTATCCCACTATCTATCAAAGCATACTCACTCAATATCATCTGCCGACAACTCCATTCTCTCATTATATCTTGATTTATCCATTGAGATTGTTCATCGTATTACCTTCACACTCAAAGGAAAATATTTATATTTATACAAACCCAATAAATCACACAAAAGAAGGAGGAGGTGATGTATGATGAATGAGGACGCATTAGTCAACAGTATGACAAGAGCAATCTTATCTTCACTTCTTTCGGAGGAAAGACCTGAAGAAATCCCTGAGGAAATAGCTGAAGAAATTCCTGAATACAGAGAAGAAGAAGAAGGTGAAGAGGAGCTTACTTACATTGACGAGGAAGGATATGGAGAAGAACTGAGTGAGGAACTACCTCCACTGCCAGCACCTGAAAGGACAACAATACCAGATTCTCAATATCTATGTGAAAGCGCAATAAGAGAACTTATAAACCATGCATTAGATACTCAACGCACATTATGTGAGATCAACAGATATGACTTATGTGATGAGATTTCTACCATAATATCAATGCTCAAATCAATGCTCGTAAGATGCTCTTATTCTCTGAGATATACTCCACGATACACTCCACGATACACTCCTCAATACACTCCACGATATAGAAGACGAAGAGCGGGATTAATTCCTTATATTGACTAAAAGGAGGTGATATACTCATCGCGCACAACACTTATAATGAGGCAGACGACAGAAGCGATAAACCACCTCCAGAGAGCACTCCATATCAGAGTGATACCACACTCTATTACATCATTTCAATTCACTCAATGCTCAGAGACATGAAGAACATAATTATACTCAATCACACAATCCTTATAATACTCCTCCTCTCTACACGATTCTCTTTTTATCACTTCCTCGCATTCTCCATTTTGGGAGTAATTATCCCGACATTCTTATATATGAGGAAAAACAATAATATACCAAAAGGAAGAGTGAAAGGGAGGTGATATAATGAAGGCACAGACTGCTGCTGCATATGTCATGCTCTCCCTCCTCTCAATTATAACAGTATGCTCACTTATCGCAGTATTGACAGCACCTGCTCAGGCAGAATACGCAAAAAACATACTCCTATTAATATCAGGTATCACAGCAGGAGTCATATCCTCCCTCTTCTCTGAGTCAAAGGAACGATTTATCTTTGAACAGCCATCTTCATACATTGCAGAGGTATCAATCAAGTCAACAGAGAGCTCTTCTAAGGAGATGAGGGAGAGCATAAATAAGGAGTAAGCATACTCCCCCCTATCTTTTTATTTTTCCTTATTTTTTATAATTTTTAAAAACGGAACAACTTCCGCAGACATGTGTATATACACATGTCCGTGATTTTTGTTCCGCTTTTAAAGATTTCCGTTTTTTTATAATCATAAAAACAAAGAAAAATTGAAAAACGGAACAACTTCCGCAGACATGTGTATATACACATTCCCGTGCTTTTTGTTCCGTTTTTCAAAAATTCCGCTTTTTTATGATTATACAAAATAAGAAAAATTGAAAAACGGAACAACTTCCGCAGACATGTGTATATACACATGTCCGTGATTTTTGTTCCGCTTTTCAAAAATTCTTATTTTTTATAATTATAAAAAATAACCCTCTGCTCTTTTATATCTCGTTCCACCTTCCTCAATCGCTCAAGTGCAAACTCAAACACATAATCTCTTATCTCTACTCCCAAATATCGTCTTCCTTCCAATAATGCACTCTCTCCGATTGAAGCACTCCCAGCAAACATATCTACTATCAGTTCATTCTGCCGAGTGAATGTCCTCACTATTTTCCTGAGAAGCATAAGAGGTTTAACTGTGACCCCTATTTTCTCATATGGAGCATTTTTGAATTCAACAGGATGACATCTGTTTATTCCTCTTGCTCTTATTGTATGATAGACATTTTTAAATGAGTTTATGTCCACATCCTTCCTTATATCTCTCGTGAAAATCAGTAAATGTTCATGAGAATCCCTTAACCTATATTTCTTAGGAGCACCTTGCCCATATACTATTACCACATCTCCATAGAGTTCAAAACCTCTCCTTTCAAAATCAATAACATATTTGGCATACTCAAAACAGTTTGTGCACACGAAAGCATAACTTCTACTCATCAAAACATCACTTACAAACTCCACAAACTTCCTCCTCTTATCATCTGATAGAGGTATTAAATACTTATTGAACTTATTAGAGTATTGTGCTCTTCCATAAGGCGGATCAGTTATAACTGCTCCCACCTTCCCTCTTAGATTATCTCTTAACTCATCCATTATCTCAAAGAAATCTCCCTTTATCAGCACAAAGTTATCTCCTCTCTCTATCTCATAATTCATTTGTCTATTATCACCTCCTTCTCATTTTGATCAAAAATTGTCTCACCTATTTTCTCGTAATTCTGTAATATCTTCTCAAACATAATTGAGAGATAAGTCCTCCTTTCTATTGAGTAATTTCCTTTGGTGTCTCTCTTACAGTAAAAGAGTATATTCCAGTTCTCATATTCCACATTCAAAAAGAACATACTCATAACTCTTGAGAGGTTAAACACTTCTCTCTTCCAGTCAGACATGAGCAATAACTGAAGGATGACTATAAATGCTTTATTCTTCTTCAAATAAGCAGGTTCCTTCAGATCAATATATAAGTGGAATCCCCTTTTTGTCTCATATACCTTAATATCACCAAATCTGACTGGAGTATATATCTCAATGAAATACATCCTCCTGCATATTTCTTCAGCTGTTTTCACCACATCACCTTCACATTTGCTTATATCCAAATCCACTTTGATGTCATACTCATTTATTCTCTTACTCATTCTCTTACACCTCCTCACTCAATATTGCCAGTTCATCTCTCTTCACCTTCTCCTTTACCTCATCAAGAATTATATCAGAATTCTGCTCCATACATCTCAGCATATTTATCTCAGCATAAGTGTTCCTTGATTTCTCCTCCCCCATAGTATTACATCTCCAGTATCTTACCTGGAGCACAACCAAATTCATTTCATCTCTTAACTCCTCCTCCAATACTCTTGATATGTCCATCATTTCTTTTTCAACATACCTCAATGTGACATCTTTTACTTCATCTCTTTGCACCTCAACATCAATAATTGAACATCTTATATCTGATTCAATCGGCAGAACGAAATAAGTCATATTATGACAAAGACTGATTAAACGACATGAACTATTCGTCAGTATATCAGATATATCTCTTATAAATGTGTCAATGTCCATCTCCCTATGCTGAGGAATTAATGTCCTCAGTCTAAATGTTACAAATATGTCCACATCTATATCACTGCCTCTCTTCGCTGACTCATACTGTATTCCTGCATGTATTGTTATTTCAAATGTGGTATATCTGTGAAGTATTGTTACAGGTATCTCAATCTCCTTCAATATGTCACCAGTAACTCCTCTTATAATTGTTATTCTTGATCTCATTAATTCCAACTCATTCGTTTCTCTTTCAATCTCATCTCTTATTCTTGATAGAACACTCTCCCATGACCTCATTCGTCTTTCAATTTCTTCAACAGGCGGATGTGCTCTTATCCTTGCTGATACATCAATTAATCGTTCTGATATTCTTTGTAATTCTTCTCTTGCCCTCAACAGTAACTCTCTATATCTTTCTTCTCTCTCCCTCCATCCTCTTCTTATTGCTATGTTCAGCAGTCTTGTGTATGAGCCAACTCTTCCCAGTGCTCTTCTGTATTCTGCATATATTATATCAAATCTTATCCTCAATCGCCTTACATGTCTCAGTCTTGCTCTCAGTCTTGCTCTTGCAGATATTATTCTCTCATAGGCTCTTCTCTTTTCCCTTAATTCGCGTTCTATCCTCCTTATTTCATCATTTATACTTACTTCAGTCTCCGCGAGGTCTGACATCAGACGATTCAATCTCTCAACTCGTTCAAATCTCGGCAATATCTGAAACTCCTCCTCAGTCAGTCCGAGCATTCTTAACTTTATTTTGTGATAATCCACTTTGACATCACCTCCTTTTTAATCACATTTTTAATCACAACGGACGAACATACTTCTTCTTTCTTTTTGTGACAACAGTAATCATAGAGTTCTGTTTTAACTCACTGATCAATGCTCTGATATATCTATCTGTTTTATTCATTTTTTTACACAGATAATCAACTGACACAAGTCCGTCTTCATCCTTCTCTGCTTTACATATTAAAGAATAAAGCATCAATGATGCTCTTGACATATGAGAAAACTGATAACCCATCTCCTGAATCTTAACCACAAATTTTAAATCCTCAACAATATCTCTTGTTATCTCATTATATCCTCTCATAAATGATTCTACAACACAAACACGAACAAAATCATTCATGGCTCTCAACATATAACTCTGCGGTATATTTGAATTGATAAAAGAACTTATAACGAGAGCTCTTTCATTTCTATTAACATATACATCCTTTAACTCTTTCCTTGCTCTTTCAATCTCTCCAACCTTAATATTGCCTGAGTCAATGACAGAAGATGGATATAAAAACTTCTCAAAGACATCAACTCGTCTGTCATATACAAATAGAGGTAAGCATCTTGATATAATCGCACTGAGTAATTGAGTTTTGTTTGAGAGCATACTCGTAACGATAAATGATGAATTCACCTTTACCTTTATAAAATTTTTATCCACAGTCACACAATCAGAACGATAAGGATATGTAACATGATAAGCAAGTGCCTTCTCATATTTGGATTCCTCCATCAAGCCCAATAATATCTCCTTTACATCCTTCCTCACTGATTGAAACTCATCAATTATAACACTATTATTGTTAAACTTCTCAACTACTCCTGCAAGGAATGTTCCATCCCTCTTTATTGTGCCAAGCACTGATGCAGGCGTAAGCTCTCTAATGACGACACATAGATTATTTGCCTCAATCTCTCTTATTATTGTTGATTTCCCAAACGAGATCGGTGCATCAATGTATATGTTTAACGCACCACGCACCTTAATTTTATCATAATGTATTTTTAATGAAGGAGTGCATAGAGATATATTTATAAGATATAATACAACATCATTATCCATATCTCTCTCACCTCCTCTCAATATTACAATTGAAAAAAATATGAGGGAGGATTACTCCTCCCTCCCTCCATTTTTAAGCTCCAGCTTTTCTATCACTAACCTTTCTCCATCTCTATATATCACCACATAATCACCGACATCCACTTTTATCTCTGTTAACTCCTTTGACAGTGGTAGAACCCCTGTCCCCACTATCTTCCTTATAGACACGATTTTCTTCTCTCCTTTCATTAAGCTCACCTCCTCACTTGCGAATGTCTCACTGGTTTAACATCTACTACGTTTGCCAGCTTCACTCCATATTCTGTTTCACGCATCATTATCTCAACGATGCACTTCTTGCCGATCAACTTTCTCGTGTTTATCTTCCTTGACCCATTTAGCGCTCCTTTCTCCAACGACTCAATCCACTTTCCCGCTTTTGACAGCCGTGATACTCTCAATGTAGTCAGTCCCGTGACATTTACACCTTCCACTCCTTCATCTGTGAGTTCAAAGACCCACCTCAATGCTTCTCCGAATCTCGTATGTATGAGTTCAACTGCCTTCAACACTGCTTCATAAAGTCCGTCTTCCAACTCCCTACCATCTCTAACCTCAAGTTCAATGCCTTCATCTTCTTCCTCAGTTTCTTCATCAGTTTTTCCGTTATACTCATCAATCCTATTTTTATCGGCTTCTCCGTTATACTCTCGCTGCGATCTCCTTTTAAGCACTATACTTTCCTCTTTCCTCGTTTCTTCCTCCGTTTCTTCTTCCGCTTCTTCCTCCGTTTCTTCTTCCGTTTCTTCCTCCGTTAAATCACTTATATCCACCTTTGCCTCTTCTGCCAGAATTTCATCTAAAACCTCCTTTATTCCTTTCTTTCTCGCCACTTCACATCACCTCACTTCTTCTTAATAAATGCACTTACCAACTTCTCCGCTTCTATTACACCATCCTGATAGTATAGCAGATATTTCATCAGAAATTCCTGCTTCTCATCCGTTATGTCTGCTTCTTCATCTCTCACTGTTCCGATCTCCACGCAATCCTCTGTATCGCAGAATTTTATCTTCAGGCATATACTCAGTTCCTCCTCTGTTGCCCGCTTTATCACCACTCCTATTTTATCTGCTCTATCCACTCTATACGCACACAGTCCACTCCATTCTCTAACCAACAGCCACGCCATTTCTCATCACCTCCCTTTTAGGATCAGGCGCATTATCTCATAGCCTCTCATCACATCATCCTCATTCTGAAACTTTTTGAGTGCTCTTAACAATCTCCGAATATTCTTCACAGAAATCACTATTTCATCATCGTCTTCTTTTATTAATTTCTCCGCCACTATAACTTCTGTTTCAATTGTAGATATTGTGCGCATCATTATAGTTATTTTATCTTTCTCTCCCTTCTTTGTAGATATTGTTATATACATTATAATACCGACATCATCTGCATACTCCAGCGTTAGAAACTGTCCTGTCTTACCTGTTATTAACATATATCACTCACCTCCTACTAATAAAAAAATAAGGAAGTGAGCTTATAATAAGCTCACCTCTTCAACTCCTCCAATAGCTCTGTTGTCTTCCTCACCATTCCTCGCACGAACTGGATAGATCTGACTTCCTCTGGATTTACCTCTATTCTCTTTTTTTCACCGTTTATCTTTTTATTCCGTGCAAGAATTGCCTTTGCCTCCTTCTCGTTAAGCACACCTTTTTCCACCAAGCGCATCACTTCCTTTGCCACCTTCTCCGCTTCATTATTGATGTCAAGCACTTCCTCCACCTTCCTCAATACAACCAGTGCCGTCTCCACATATGCCTTATCCACTTCCACTACTTCTCTTATCCGTTCGGCTATTTCCGACACCTTCATCACACATCACCCCTCTATCCGTTTACCGCTTTACAATAACCCTATTCCTTTAAGCATTTAAAAAACCTTTCTATTTTTCAAAAACCATAAAGCTTTAAATATTAAGTTTAAATAAATCTTAATTTTTTACTTTCTTATCAACCCCAAAATCTGCCATAAAATCCATGCCTTTATCCGTTATACACACATATCCGTCATTTTTCTTCCGCTTTCGTTAAAAACCTAAAACATACCTAAATCTTTAACCGTTCTAATAAAAAAAAAGCATCTTTTTTATTATTAGAACGG
>JAOQIN010000033.1 GCA_026134085.1 Candidatus Methanoxibalbensis ujae | reverse complement strand
CACCCGCCGCGAAGAAGGAATGAATATGCGGTGGGTCGTTCGGGTTCAATTCCGTTCAATTCCCGCCATCCTCCCCCTGCTGGCCGAAATTCAAAGGGCGTAAAAGTGAGCATCAGTGTGGATGTAAGTGGATGTAAGTGTGCGTGTTAGTATTATCTTCTTGGCTAAAGATGAATGCATTAAACGCCTCGCTGTTTATGTGAGAAAGTTGCGTCGTGAATTTGTATCAGGAATCACCATGCCATGCGATCAAAAAATCACGCACTCCGTGAGCATGTCCTCCCAGCGAGCCATAAAGAAGGTGTGATGGCAAAAAGAACGGCAGAATAAAGCAGAAACACAATTTTTGCAGAGAAAATCTCGGAAATATAGCCGCAGATAAGAGGAATAATTCCAAGACCGGCGTAGAACATTGTGTAATAAACACCCATTGCACCGCCCACGCTCCTTTCGGGATTGCGATCCCCTTTCTCATTGCGATCTTCGCTCTTATAATCTCCGCTGCGGTCTTCCTTCCGATGGGGCGTATCCCTGCCGGAATTGCGATCTTCGCTCTTATAATCTCCGCTCCCACATTCGCCATTTGCTGTGGTGAACTGGTGCAGTTGTGTTGCAGCTTTTGAAGCGAGTGTGAGTGTGCTCAGCGATATTGCGCCGAGGCCCGCACCAATGACGAGTGATGCTGCTATGATGTGCGGAGGATCTGATATGAACGCAATGGCTGCAAGTCCTGATGCGCATAATATGATGCCGAGTTCTGCAAGATGAGTTTCCTCCATCACTCTGAGCAGCATGCTGAAAGCGTGTTGCATTATTGAGAAAACGGCGAGCATTGCCGACAGGCAGATACCTATGAAGGTTTCTGAGAAATTCAGATACTCCTTTGCGAAAGGCGAGAACACGCTGCTCATTATCGCAGCGACGCCTATGCCAAAAAAGATAATGATGCATGAGATCATCATTGTCCTCTGCTTTGCCTGTGGATTTTCTTTTTCATCTGATGTCCTGTCTCTGTGGGCTTCTTCATCACAGTTTCTGTGATGCTTTCCTCCTTCTTTTCTGCTGTTGTCTGCTGCCCTGCTGTCACGGGAATCTGTGAAGAAGCGTAAGGATAGTGCTGTGCTTGAGGCTGCGAGTGCGATGCAGAGCATGAAGGGAGATGCGATGCCGAGTGTGTTTGTGAGGTATCCGCCAGCGATGGGGCCGAGTGTGAGACCTGCGCCGAGTCCGATGTTGAATATGCTGAAGACATCCTCTCTCTCACTTTCGCTTGTTTTCTCTGTCAGCAATGCTGTGATCGCGGGGAAGAACAATCCCGCACCCGCTCCCTGAAGCGCTCTCGCAAGTATCAATCCGCTCAAATGTGTGTGCAGTTGAGGCGGTTGAGGCAGTTTAGCAGGAGTTTGTGAAAGAGTCCGGGCTGAAATCTGAGCGGAAGTCTGAGCTGAAATCTGAGCGGAAGTCTGAGCGAAAAACATGAAAATGGCGGATGCGATGGCATACAGCATGAGGCCCGCAACAATGAATTTTCTGCGACCGAACCTGTCTGAGAGGATACCCGAGGGAATCTGAAGCGGCATGCTGACGAGCGTGAAGGCGGCGAATATGAGAGATGATGCGATATATGGATTTTCCGATGCTGAGACGAATATGCCGAGGAGTGGTGCAATTATTGTAACGCCGAACTGCGTGCTGAACACGCATATCGCTGCAATTATCGCATATCTTTTCGCCTGCTCCCTCTTTTCATTATTCATTTTCTGTTCATAAATACTCCATTGACCAAAATCAATCTCGGCTCTTTGTTTGTGCGAGCCCGGGAGCGTTGGCGTTGTGAGCGTTTGTAGCGCTGTGAGCGTCTGTAAGAGAGAAATGAAGGGCGAACAGAGTCTATAATGAGATATCAATTGTAGATTATGTTTGACACAGCGAGATTCTTTGAGAGGCACATGGAGAAATCAGTTGGATGCACTGAACCAGCGGCGATTGCGCTTTCATCATCGGTTGCGTTCAATGCGATATTCGGAAAGCTGCCAAAATCGCTGAATGTTGACGGCATCGGTGGGGCTGCACAGCGCAGCATGCCGGTGATGGATGAGACAGCGCGATCAACAGACGTGGCAGAAAGAGCGGCTTTGATTGAGGAAATATCTGTTTTAATGGACAGTGGAACTTTCAAGAATGCGATGAACGCTGTGATTCCGCACACTGATGGAAAGTCCGGCGCAGACCTCGCTGCTGCACTCGGCGTTTTCTGCGATCCGGAATTTGAATTGATGCTCTTCAATTATCTGAATGATGAAATTGTGAGAGCGGCGATGTCTATTCTCAGCAGAATTCATATTTCTTATGAGGATAAAGATCATATATTCATACGAACGAGAGTGCGACTGTCTGATGGCACTGTGAGCGAATGCGTCACAAAACATCTGCACACGGGAATCGTTTCGGTATCTGTGAACGGGAACCCCATATTTGCCTCTGACATAGCAATGATGGATGAAGACCTCAGAATACTTGAGGGAATGTGTGTTGATGATTTCATACATGTTGTGGAGAAACTGCCAGAAAATGCGAAGGTGAAGTTGAAGGAGGCACTTAAGACAAACATTTCCGCGTATGAGATTGCGAGAGATGCCGGATGTGCGCGCGGCGTCGGTGTCATCGGTGTCATCGGTGGCTGGGTGGGTGAAGCAGCAAAGATGGTTCACACAGCTGTTGAGTGCAGGATGTCCGGAGAGACGATGGAAGTGATGACATGTGCGGGCTCCGGAAACATGGGTCTCACAGCAAGTCTTCCGCTTATCGCGTTACACAGGCATGTATCTGCAATGGAAGAAGCGAGGGGAGAGAAGGAAAGGGCGAAGAAAAAGGAGAGAGCATATGGTGATGATGAAGATGTGCTTCTGCGTGCATTTGCATTGGCTCATCTCATCGCGAACTTTGTGTGTGTGAAATCGGGATACATATCTGCCACATGCGGCTGTGCGATAAAAGCGGGAATAGGCGTAGCTGCGGGCATCGCATATTATCTGGCGGGAGTGGTTGATCATGCGGAAGATGCATCCGGAGTGGCTGATGTTGTGAAAACAGCAATAAACAACATGGCATCGGATGTAACAGGTATAATATGCGAGGGTGCATCGCGGAAATGTGCGCTTAAGGCCTCAACTGCCGTGATATCTGCGGCGAAGAGTGCGCTGCTCGCGCTGAAAGGTGTTGAATTCGGTGGGATCGGTTGCGCCGCGGATGCAACTGTCACATTGAATCGTGTAGGCGAAATAGCACGATCAATGGCAGACACCGATAAGGAGATAGTGAGAATGCTGCAGATGAACCGGTAAAGATGAACAGGTAATGCTGTTAGCGGAGAAATGCGCCTGGGAATAATCTCATGTGAGATACTCAGCACGGAGATTGCGGATATGCTGCGGCACACAGGCATACGTGATGTGTTCATAATCATACCATCAGGCGATGACGGGGCATCTCATATGAGAATGATGTTTGTGAGCAATCGCTTCCTGAATGTGCTGCGGTCATTTCTCAATGTCAATCTCAGTGTTAATGCACGAGTGATAAAATCATCAGAGTTACGACGGCATGTGAGAGGAGATAATGTTGCAATACTTCGCATAACTGAGATCAGGGCGCATGATAGGCCGTATCTACTGCTTAAGGAGATAGAGGAGAGTGTATATGAGATCAAGGATTTTGTGGATTTCATCATTCTCGGCTATGGATTGTGCGGAAACAGCGAAAGAGAAATTCGGGATGCGCTGAAGAGAATGGAACACAATGCGAAAATTCCTGTTTATATGCCGTCAGACGGTGAGGGATATTTCAACAACTGCATAGAAATTGTTCTCGGACGGGACAAAGTGAGGCGCATTCTTGATGAGGAGCGGGGCACATTCTTCATGATACCAGCAGGTGCTTTAACAATCGGAGAGCCGCATGTTATACTTGAAGGAAATTCCAAAGCAGAAGAAACCGCAGCAGTCTTGAAAATACTGCAAAAACATTACAAGCAGGTGGTGAAAGTGGTCTATCCTCATTATGAAGATGAGAAATATTCTGAGATTGTTGAAAAATTTGCAAAAAAGTTCAAATTGAATGTGAGAGAGGAAGTGGCATCCTCTGATGCTATGATACGCACATTGGAGAAGGCGATTCTTCGCGGCAGAGGGCGTGCTGATGATGACATCACACAGTGAACGCTTCATCGCGGCGATGCGAGGGGATAGAGGTCTGCGTCAGTTGACTCAGGGATGATGGACCATTGTGATCGGTGTCTGATGGAGTCATTCGGGAAATGATGCTTCTTTCCAGTGTGTTCATTGATGCTGGCAAGGAGATGGTGCGTGTTGGAGATGGAGCCGCGACTGAATGCGAAAGCGATAGCCATAAGTCCTCTCAGGCGAAATTTCTTGAAGGCTCTCCGGACACGCCCGCATGTGGACAATAAACTGAGCGCAGAGCACGGGAATGCCTGAGTTAAGCACCGCAGAAGAGCATTTCGGAGAATCATCGTCGTCTGCATGATTATCCCTTTCCCCCACATTCCCCAAATTCTCACGGACATCCTTCTTCAGCTCTTCAACGGATCAAAAGCTCCGCATACACGCCCAGCTCACGGCATCTTCGCATATTGTGGCATCTATTGCGGCATCTTCTCACTGTTAAGTGTCAGTAAAATGTGAGTATTGCCCACCAAAATCCGGCCTATCTCACACCTTCCCCTCTCTCCTTCTTCCCATGCAATCTCACCCGAAGCTTCGCAATGTCCTCCCTCACCACAGCACGAATGCCCATCGCAGTGAATATCCCCTCTATCTCCGTCTTTATAAAATTCTTCGGCACATCAGAGCTCAAAACGAGTGTGAACTCCGCTTCTGAAATCTTGCTCAGCTTGAAGAAGTTACACGTCTCCAGACGCCTTAATATCTCCTCCGCGGACTTCTGCGAGAACTGTTCCGCATGTGACCTGCATATCTCCCGGTGAGCTTCCCAGAATTTCTCACGCTCCGGGTGAGTTTCCACGAATTTCAAGAACAAAAGCCAGTGGTCAATGTCCAAAATGATGTGTTCTCCCGCGGAAAGCATCTCTATATAAGTGCGAATTTTATCCTCCTCAACGGATTCAAATAATTTTCTGTTCTTATTATAGAATTTAAGAGCCTCTCGCATGAGACCGCTCTGCGAAAGTCTGAGAGTTGAGCGCAATTTCTTGAATATGTTGAATGTTTCCTCGTCCATTGCTATCGTTATTCGCTCTGGTGCCTTCGTGATTCTATCTATTCCCGCCTCTTCTTCTCCGTTCATCCCGCACTCACACATTCATTTCTCTCTTCCTATATTTTCCATTCCCAATGCGAATTCTTGAGTTCTCAAATAAATTGAAATAGCGTTTGCTCAGGTTTGCATGGTGAGCGGTGCAGTCGCGGGATTCGTTGACCCTCTTTCTTCAATCACAATAGGCTTCGTTAATAGGCTTCGTTGCAGGCGCATATTCGCAACTACCGCCGTGAATGATATGGCAACGTTCAGCAGTTCGCAATTCAACTGCTCGCCGCCTCTGCTGTTTCTTATGCCTTCCATGTCATTCATCCCTGCAGAGCTCACTGACGCAACTGTTGGACTGCGTGTCTCTGAAGAGGAGGTGTCGGTCTTCTCACAGCACGGTGAAGAAGCTTATTCATGAGGAAAGAGGTGGAGTGGGCGTGAGAGGCAGTGCAGCATGGAGAAGCGGGGAGGTGTGATGAAGCGGTGATGAAGCGGTGGAGCAGTAGAGTGGTGCAGGAGCAGGTGGGAGGAGGAGGCGATAATCCGTCCTGAGAGGCTTGAGCAGGTGAAGAAATGAGGTAGGGATGCGCCGCAATGACAGGGAAGTGAAAGGAAGAGGGGAGCAGAAAGGCATCAGAGGTCGTTTGATAGACAGGCTGCCGAAATATTGAAATAGTTGTGAGCGATGAAAGTGTTGATGCGGTGGTAGATGCAATAATGAGGGCTGCAGGAAGATTCGGCGACGGAAAGATATTTGTGGTGAATATCTGTGGTGTATGTGGAGAATGCGATAAGAGTCAGGATTCTCTTTTTACACGAAAGTATGTGCATCGCCCTATATTCTGCATCGCCCTATATTCTGTTTTCTGATTGGGCTTGTGGATATGGGGAGAGCTTATGGATACAGGGATCAAGAGAAAATGAGCATATGCCCGACCAAAGGAGCGCGGGCACATATCTGCAGACGGAAAACTGATGAAATATAATATATTTGCGATGAAATTCGCATGCGTCGTCGCAGGAACGGAGAGCGGAGTGGGGAAAACAACGGTATCTATGGGTCTCATCTCCGCTTTTCGTCGCAGAGGCTACGAAGTTCAGCCTTTCAAGGTGGGTCCTGACTTCATAGACGCTTCACTTCTTATGCTTTCTGCGGGAGTGAGTGCAAGAAACCTTGACACTTTCATGATGCCTGAGCATGCGGTCATCCGCTCTTTCAGCGAGAATTCATCGGAGGTGAATGTTGTTGAGGGTGTAATGGGGCTTTTTGATGGTGCTTCTTCGGCTGCTGGTGGCAAGGGAAGCACAGCACACATCGCAAAGATGTTGAATATTCCCGTTGTGCTCGTTGTTGATGCATCAAAAATGGCGGGCAGTGTCGCCGCATTGGTTCACGGATTCAAGACTTTTGACCCATCTCTGCGTTTTGCAGGCGTTATTTTGAACAATGTCGGTAGCAAGAAGCATGGAGAGATGCTTGAAGCGTCGTTGAGAGGCGTTGCGAGGGTGTTCGGTGCTGTTCCTCGTGAGGATGCTGTGAGAATTGAAGAGAGACATCTTGGCCTGCACATGTCTCACGAGATTGATCGCTCTGTTCTTGACGCTCTCTCAAATCTCGTTGAGGAGAACTTGGATATTGATGCTTTGCTTGAGGCAATAAGTGTGGAAGAAAAGGAAGCTGCGAGGGAAAGCGGAGGAGCGGTTGTTGAGGGCGTTGTTGAGGGCGTTGAGGTTGAGGGCGTCAGAGTGGGTGTTGCGATGGACGAGTCGTTCTGCTTTTACTATCCGGAGAATTTAGAGGTGATGCAGGATTTTGGTGCTGAAATTGTTGTGTTCTCTCCGATTCGTGATGCGCTGCCGGATGCTGATGCATTTTACCTGGGCGGTGGCTACCCGGAGCTTTATGCATCGCATCTTGAAGAGAACGCATCTCTGCGTGAGGAGCTCGTTCTCGCCGTGAATAGAGGCGCTCCTCTGTATGCGGAGTGTGGAGGATTGCTCTACTGCGTGGAACGCCTCGCAGGCAGGAAAATGCTCGGAATTTTCAAAGGAGAGGCGAAACTCATGAAAAGGCTTCAAGCCATCGGATATGTTGAGGCTGCCTGCGTTAAAGACTGCTTGCTTTTCAAAAAAGGTGAGAGGTTCAAAGGGCATGAGTTCCATTACTCCACTGTAAATGTCGCATCGGCAGATTTCGCTTATAAATTGATTAAAGGTGTGGGAATAGACAGGGGAAGAGATGGGATATTCAGAGGAAACGCCCTCGCATCTTACACTCACATACACGCTCTCGGAAATGAAAAGGCATTCCTGCGGTTCCTTCAGCAGGCTGCGAAATAACTTGCGAATGCAATTGCTGTGTCGGGACGGGCGAATGGCGTGCTGAAGTGTTCATGTTCATGTGATTGTGTGAGGAGGTGTTGGGTGAGAGATGCGTGGAAGAGGCAAGGACATGGGCGTTTTGGCGGATGAGATAAGCGATTGGATAAGTGAGCAGGTGGAATCCGCAGATGCGAAAGGCGTTGTCATAGGGATGAGCGGCGGCCTGGATTCCTCAGTCGCTGCCGTTTTATGCAAGCGTGCACTTCCTGATGCATCTCTGGGATTGATATTGCCCTGCGAGAGCGATCCTATTGATATTGATCATGCCCGCCTCGTCGCTTCAATGTTTGAAATAAAAACAACGGAAATTGACCTGTCCCATGTTTTTGATATGCTACTGAGAACGCTTGAGCCCCTCCCTCGCTCTTATCCACCTGCTGAAATCGCAATTGCAAACATAAAACCGAGACTGCGCATGCTCACTTTATACTATTTCGCAAATAAATTGAGATATCTGGTCGTAGGAACTGCTAACAAAAGTGAGTTGATGATAGGATATTTCACAAAATACGGGGACGGCGGCGCTGATATATTTCCGTTGGGAAATCTATACAAAACAGAAGTGCGAAGACTGGCTGAATTCCTCGGAATTCCCGATGAGATATTGAGGAAGAAGCCTTCAGCAGGTCTCTGGAGAGGTCAGACAGACGAATCTGAAATAGGAATGTCCTATGATGACCTGGACAGAATTTTGAAAGCTATTGAATCCTGGAATTTCACAAATTGCAACATGGAAGAAGTCGAGAAAGTGAAGAAAATGATTGAAAGAACGAGGCATAAGCGGGAGAAACCGCCTGTTTTCGTGCCATAATTTCATTTTGCTTAACCAGCTCATTCTCCTTTCCATCTTATGATTTTTGTGAAAGTTTCTTATGATCAAGAAAAAATGTATCTATCACTTTGAATTCGGACTTCACTACAAAGTGAAGGACGAGAAGGAAGTGAAAGACGAGAAGGACGAAGACGAGAAGGACGAGAAAGGGGAGGTGAGAGGAAAGTGGAAAAGAGGAGATGCGAAATGAGTATGCGGCGGCAGAAATGAGTATGCGGCGGCGGTAGGAGGTAGGAGGGTAGGATGATAAAGGAGGGATAGAGAATGGCGGGACAGGAAGAAAAGGAGTCTGCGAGGAGGAGGTTGAGGGATGGAGAGGTGAAGAATGTGCTATGCATGTTCAGCGACCTCAGGGGGATTCTCCAGAGTTTCACGATTCCTGCGGAGGAATTCATTGAGGGAGATGCGTTTGACAGGGGAATAGGCTTTGACGGCTCTTCAATCAGAGGGTTCAGGACAATTGAAATGAGCGACATGGTCTGGGTGCCTGATGCAGGCACAACGAGAGTTGTTCCTTGGATTGAAGAAACCATTCAGAAATCAGCAATAATCTTCGGCGACATATACGAGGCATTCGGAGAGCGAGGAGGAGGCGTCATTTCGGAGGTTGACCCTCGCGGTTATGTTGCTCGCAGGGCTATGCTTAAGGCGAAGAGAATGGGATTCAGAGCGGTATTCGGGCCTGAGATCGAGTATTTTGTGTTTGAGAGCATAGACCCCACGAAGCTCGTTTATGACCTTTGGGCGTCTCCCGCAGGAGGCAAAGGAGACTCCTGGGGCCCTCCTCGTGTGGTGCCCTCATCTCCCGAAATCAGACCCGGAGGACTGATCTTAAGACCGAAGGAGGCATATTTCAGGGCTCCACCAGAGGACACAACGAATGAATACAGGAATGAAGTCGCATATTACCTCAAAAAAATGGGCGTAAAGGTAGAATGCCACCACCATGAAGTTGCAACTGCCGGACAAATTGAGATTGACTACAAGCCCATGGAGTTAATACCGTGCGGAGATGCCTTCTACATATACAAATTTGTGGCGAAGAACATCGCAAAGAGGTTTGGATGGGTTGCGACTTTCATGCCGAAGCCTTTGTATTTGGACAGTGCATCTGGGGTGCACACGCACATAAGTCTCTGGAGGGGGGAGCCTTTCAGAGGGGAGAATGTTTTTTTTGATGCAGACGATGAGTTCGGATTGTCGCAGACCGCAAGATATTTCATAGGCGGGCTGATTGAGCATTCAAAGGCGCTCACCGCTATATGCTGTCCGACAGTGAACAGCTACAAGCGTCTCGTTCCGGGATTTGAGGCGCCGATAAACATCAGCTGGTCGCCACGAAACAGAAGTGCACTGGTGAGAGTTCCCACTTACTTTAAGAGTCCAAATGCGATGAGATGTGAATATAGAGCGGTTGATCCGAGTTGTAATCCTTATTTGGCGTTCTCCTGCCTGCTTGCTGCGGGTCTTGACGGCATTAAAAAGAAGATAGAGCCCGGCGAACCACTGAGGATGGATATGTATGAGCTTTCTCCTGCTGAGAGGGAGAAATACGGTATTGGGGAACTGCCCACAACACTGAGAGATGCAATAGACCACCTCACAACGGATGAAGTGCTTCAGGAGACACTCGGAAATCATATCTACGAGGCTTTCGTGAGCCTGAAAATAGACGAATGGAGTCAGTATTGCCTTTATGTGACCCCCTGGGAGATAATGAAGTATCTTGATTATTAGACGAGAGGTTCTCGGAGATGACTGTGAGTGTGAGTGGTGAGAGGTGGTGAAAATATGGGAGTGCATCGCATCACGAGTGAGGCTGCGAAGGCTTATGCGGCTCGTGAGCGGGTTCTTGGAAGTGGCATTTCAATCCTGGGGTATGCTGCGGAGAGGGCTGCGGAACTGGAGAAGGAGACGCTTGAGAAGTGCGGGGATGCTGCTGGAAATCTTCTGCCTTACGCTCCTGGCTACGCCGGGAAGCTCATGCTCATCACAGCAAGACTCTTCTGGGCACTCGCAGGCGTCCCTGAGAAAGAGACGAAAGTGATTTCGCTGGAGGAACTGGAGAAGGAGCTTGAGGCTTTGAGGAAGGAGGTTTGTGCAGAAAAGGATTGAGTGCATGGAGCCACGATTCAGGTGTCGACATATCCGCTGCCGAGGCTGTATGCGATATATGCAGCAGCAGCAGCGAAGCATGCTTCCCGCTACCCTGAATAAATCCTCATAGGCGTTTGCGAACATCGTCTTAAACAGTGCGATCTGCAACATTTTAGAGCCTGAGGTGATGCCGATTGACATTTTATGCGATATATCCTGCTTTAATTCGCAGAGACTGCGGAAGCGCTGTTCAGGCGATGAGTTCCCGTCGCAGTGGTGAAGCGTTCTCCTGTTCCCCGAAGTTTTTGATGAGAACGCATCTCGTTCAGTTGCGAGGCAATTGGAGGGGAATGGTCTGCAAACACACTGCTAAAGGCACAGGCATAGTGGTGTGATTTGCATAAGAGCGGATAAGATCAGAAAATAATGATAATGCGCAATTGTAGGGGAGAAAGAGCACATGAGAAAGCCACATAGCTGAATAAGATTGTTTGAGTGTTTATTATGTCAAAGCAGAACATCATCTGCCTGTTTGTCAAAACACAAAACACAAAACAGACAAGAACAGGCACTGTCAGTTATGGTATGCTGCTTATGCTGCGATCTGATAGCAGACTGTGAAACACATTGATGTTGAGGATTCAATGGAGGGAGCCTGTTCAACCCGTGTTGGAAGCCATGGGGAGCGAGAGAACCTCCACTGTTTCCGACAGTCCGACATCCGATATTACCGACATTAACATCTGATATTACCGACATTATACCGACACTATTATAAATAATCAATAAACATTATAAAAGTTACGGAGATGAGGGGGCATCTGATTTCGGAGGTTATCAGCATACTGAGGGATGCAGGTTTTCTTGTGTCGGGTGTATGTGATGCCCGCAGTTTTGATTTTGCAGCTTCCAGGGAGGATATCACGATACTTGTGAAGGTTTTGCAGAACATTGATGCTGTGAGTGAAGAGGTTGCGAGGAGCATGAGGCGAGCGGCTTTCTTCCTTGTGGCGGCGCCTCTCATTGTTGGTGAGAGGAGGGGAGGATATCCTCTTGAGTCAGATGTTGTGTATTACAGATACGGCATTCCGGCAGTCAACACGCAGACGCTCTATGATTGCTTCGTTGAGGACATGCCTCCATGCGCATACTCAACATCTGGCGGAATATTCGTGAGTATAGATAGTGAAGCCATGCAGAACGCCAGGGAACGAAAGAATTTATCGCTTGGAGATATTGCATCAGCGCTCGGCATCTCAAGAAAAAGTGTGAGAAAATACGAGCAGGGAGCAAGCACAACCATAGAGATAGCACTGAAGCTTGAGGAGATTCTTGAAACAAGTTTAATACGCCAGATAGACTTTCTCAAAACAGTGGACAGCGTCCCGTCTGTTGAAAGGATGCTATCAAGTCTTGAAAAGCGAGTTCTGGGAATGATTGCACGCATCGGATTTGAGATATTCACAACAGCATTCGCACCATTCAACGCAGTTTCAATGCCAAAGGACGAAGATGTGGCGATTATCGGAGAAAATGCTGCAAGCATGCCAAAAATGCAGGAAGCAGATAGAATCCTCACCGGTATAAGCAAGTGCACATCCAAATTGATAAAGCGTGCTAAGATGGTGAGCAGTATATCAGAAGTAACGGGCACAAAGTCCGTGTTCGTTGTGAACGGAAAGATAAAAAGGGTGCAGATAGACAGAACAGCGCTCATTCGCAGGGACGAACTTGAGCGGATGAGAGATGCAGATGAGTTCTCCCATATAATTGAGGAGCGCGTCACTGATGCGAGATGACAGGCATCTTAAATCAGCAGAACAGGCGTAAGTCAGCAGAACACAGGCACAATTTCTCCTTTTCTGACATCCACGAGCCCCTTATCTGTGATTCTCAGAGAGGGAATTACAGGAAGTGCTATGAAAGAGAGCGCATACAGCGCATTCATACCACATCCTCTCACCCTCATCTCCTCATCAACGCGATTGCAGCGCTCAATCACACGCTCAACACGCTCATCACTCATCAATCCCGCGATGGGCAGCGGAATCTCGCATATCACCGAGCTCCTATCGCACATGACGATGCCGCCGCCTATATCAGTCAGCCTGTTGCATGCAAGCGCCATATCTCCCTCATTTGTTCCTACAACAACAATATTATGAGAATCATGTGAGACGGAAGATGCAATTGCGCCGCTTTTCAGTCCAAATCCTCTCACAAATCCTATGCCCACATTGCCCGTGCGATTGTGTCGCTCTATAACAGCAACCTTGAGAATATCTTTTTCCACATTAACACCGCTTATTTCCGCTTTTTTCTCCTCTGTAATTATCTCATTCTCAACTAACTGTATTATTCTTGCTTTCCTTCTTTCACCTGTGAGCCTGCATGCTTTTTCCTCTGCGAGAACGAGTTTCTCAGCTGAAACTGGAATTGCATTCACGCTCTTTCCATATTTTGGATAGTTGAAAGGGTGTTCTGGAAAATCCTCTTCTTTTATTTCAACACCATTCACAAACACCTTACGCACTTCAAACCGCTCCATGCTTTCAACTATGACGATATCAGCGATTTTTCCCGGTGTTATGCTGCCAATGTTTTTAAGATTGAAGAACATTGCGGGGTTTATTGTGCACATCTGCACAGCTTTAACGGGATCTATGCCCTCCTCAATCGCTCTTCTGACAAGGAAATCAGCGCATCCATTCTCCCAAAGATCGCCTGTAGCTCTGTCGCCGTCTGTCACGAGCATGAATCTTTCGGTGCACTGAGATCTCAGCAGAGGTGCGATTGCACGCAAGTTTCTCGCTGCCGTGCCTTCTCTGACCATCACATGCATTCCCTTGCGAATCTTCTCAAGCGCTTCATCTGCAGATACGCATTCATGATCCGAGCATGCGCCTCCGAGAACATATGCGTTAAGTAATTTCCCGCTCAGCATGGGTGCATGTCCGTCAACAGCCTTTTTGGCGTGCTTCGCAGCAAGAATCTTCGCAAAAATCTCTTCTTCACCGCTTATCACAGCATTCACATCCATGACCTCCGCGATACCCACGCATCTCTCATCTCTCAGCATCTCTTCCACATCAGCTACTGATATGCTTGCACCACCCGTCTCAAGTCCGGTGCGTGTGGATGGCACGCAGGGAGGAGCTGTGAAAAACAGCTTGAGTGGCGTCCTACTTGCATCTTCAATCATCGCACGCACACCTTCAACACCGAGAACATTCGCAATCTCATGCGGATCCGCAACCACAGCAGTCGTCCCCCTCGGAACAACAACACGTGCGAACTCACTCGCGGATAACATGCTCATCTCCAAATGCGTGTGCGCATCTATGAGACCCGGAACCGCAAACTTCTCACGCTCATCCTCCTCCCTTATGCCCTCATAACCTCTGTCAACTCCAACTATAATCCCCTTATGAACTGCAATGTCCGCCTCGTAAATCTCAGATGAGCACACATTCACTACATTCACACCTTTTATCACGAGCTCCGCTCGCTTTTCGCCACTCGCAACACTCAACAACTCCTTTATCTCATGCTTTCTCATCAGTATTCCAGCGCTTCCTTTCATCTGCTTTCCTTTTTTTGTTTTTTGTTTTTTGTTTTTTGTTTTGTTTTTGTTTTTTTGTTTTGTTTTGTTTTGTTTTTTTTGCTTTTTTGTTTTTTGCTTTTTTGCTTTGTTTTTCATCAGACATACACTCAGGCGGAAAAAGCACACGGACGCAGGAGCCGTATGAAAGTGAAATATCGCAGATCAACAGACAAGATTAATATAATATCCCGCTTCCGAGAAGAATGAGGGCGAATGCAATCAACATAAGGACTATAGCGAGAATCATCAGAACTTTGACAGAGGTGGCATCTGTGCCGAAGATTATTGGGAAAGGACCTATCATCACGATTCCTCCGCCTCTCACGCCGTGCCCCTCACTGTTTTGAGGTGGCGGATGCTGCTTTGCTGCTTCCTCCCACGCCTGATAAAACACGCAGAGCATTCCCGCGAATATCAGGATGAAACCAATAAAGATGATAACAATGCCAAGCGTCATCCATTCCATGGCGGACGGGCGGCTGCTTCTACGCGCCCCCGATCACCTCCCTGTCAGTGATATCAACATCATAATAAGAAAATGGTGCGTGAAATAATCATGACTGCGGCGGCAGACATGGATGTTGCTGCGAACACGCTGTTTCATTATCCCACACCGAGGGCTACACTGAGGGGTCCGCTGTAAACTTTACAGGAGAAGTCCCAATGAAGGGGGAAGTTCAGCAGACCGAACAGAAGGATGTTTTGGCAGGAAAGGGTATAGGAGGGTATTGAACTGTTTAAAAGTATAGGAGGCAGTGTAGGAATTAGCACCGTTTGTAAAACGAGGAGGATGGTATGCTTCGTGATAAAAAAGTTGGATTTTTATTAAAATTATTACAGTTTGCGCGGATTCAGGAGAGTGGAATATTGCCGTTGCAGCAACAACAATGACAAAACACTAAAGCCCATGTTCTGAAGTGGAGCCAGGACAGGAGGTTTGGCATTTATTATGATGGTGACAAATCAAAATCAAAATCAAAACTCACCTCCCATAGAAGACGGGGCGGTGGATTCATACAGGAGCATCCAGTCCTGACCAAACTGCATGATATTCAATGTATGAGGTCTCATTTGCATGAAAACTGAAAAGGATTCTCATCGCTCATGTTGTAGAAGATCTCCACACTTAACAGTTTTTCCGTTCTCTTTGAACTGATAGATCACCTCATAATCTCCTTTTTTGGTGGGAATCTAAAAAGAAACGGTCATTGTATCTGCCTATGTGCTCATAGAATTCAACTAATACTGGTAGTTGTTTGGATGATTTAGCTGGGAGTAAAATCTTGACCTTTCTTTGACCATCCTCCTCCCATTCAACCTTTATTTTTACCCGACCTTTACCTAAACTGAACTCTTCAGTTATTTCCCTGAAATATTCAGCATGAATGTTAATTTGATCCTCTGGCAGCAGGTTTTTTGCTTTTATAGGTCTTTCAGCAATTCTGCCGTGATATTCATCTATGAAAAGTGCGGTGATGGCCAAAGTGATTCATCACTCCAATGCTAGCAACTACTGCTGCTGCAATTATTACTGCTGCAATTGCCTCATTTATCCACCTCCCCATAACTCTTTTTTTATTATTCTTGAGGAATTGGCCATTTCACTTAATGTCCGGGTATGAATATTCCGGCTGAATATTCCGGCGAGCGAAGAGGTGAGCAACGGCGAACCGCATACCCGCTGTTATACGAGATGGACATTCTTGATTGTCATTTTATGTTGGGAAGGTGTTGTATATTTTGTTACCCTCGCATTTGACTATCTATGACTATATTCTGAACTTCTTCAAAGAGTTGTGTTTGCTCAATGACCGACAGGTCGCTCAAGATCACAATGGTGTAGTGCTTCTCCTCGTTATGCATGGCAATGCCAGAGTACCCCGGAATAGTACCCGTATGACCTATGAGGTTCTCTCCGCCTATGATTAAATTCCTTATGCCAAGCCCATATCCTATCTGCGAGGGTATGTCCTCATCGGGAGCCTTGATAAATGCCTTCATCTGGGCAAGGGTCGAGCCGTCTAAAATCCTTCCTGTGAACAACGAGTGGACGAAGATGGCGACATCCTCTGAACAGGATTCCACCCGCGGAGAAAGCCCCTGTCTCCAATGACCTGCGAAATCCTGCCAGATTCCTTCTGCCGAGATGAAGGAGCGTTTCGTCGTAGCCGTTGGCGATGAGAATATTGTTGGAGTAGTTGAGATAATAGGTGTTTTCTAATCCAAGCTTGTTCGCAAGCTCCTGCAACAATGAGCCATAGGACTTGCCCGTCGTCTTTTCTAAGATCATCCCGATGAGCAGATAATTGGAGTTAGAGTACTCGTGCCGCGAGCCCGGCTCAAACTTTAGCCCCTTACTGCGAATCACCGCCACGAGTTCATCTGGTTGCCATTGCTTTCCTGGAAAACCAAACCACCGCACAAGAAACCAGAGGTCTTCCGTGTAACTGGGAATACCACTGGTGTGATTCAGAACCTACCGTGATTTCCTCCGCATAAGGAAGATCTATCCACTTGCTCAGTGGATCATCCAAGGCAATCGTCCCGTTCTCCACCTGCTCCATAACCAAAGTCGCTGTGTAGAGTTTTGTCATGCTCCCGATGTATAGATGGTGATCCAGCGTTAAGGGACACTTCTTCTCATGGCTTGCGTAGCCGGAAACTCCGCTCCATACGGTGCCGTCAGGAAAAATAACGGTGGCCTGCAGTCCAACCCCTGCTTTTTTAGCACTGTAATTGTCCAGCACACGCTGAAGCTCTTCATCTTTTTCTGTATGGTTGCTTTTCTTGATCGTGATGATCGGTTCTCCACAAGCTCCGTCCTCCTGTGTTGTGAGATAATAGCAATAGCTAGCAATAGCCCAGCCAGCTCACAAGGAACAGCGCAAGCAGAACGAAGCCAATAAGCACTACTCGGAGCACTTTGCGAAAAAATAGTTTCATATGATATTATACTTATACATAAACATATCCTTAAGTGACCCCGGGCAATGTGCAAAGCACCGCAGAGTTCCTAAGCCCGCCAAAATATCCTTCTTCATACGCTTAATACACCGAATGTTTATTGTATTCAATATCAACAATCTCAATTCTATCGTAGCAAAAATCTCCGGTTTTTAATTTCCAGATAATATTCGCCTTGTTTGGAATAAAAACGCCATTAAACTCCTTGTATTCAACGATCTGCCCTTCCCAATCCTCAAGTACATTTCCATTCACTTCTCTATATCGCTTTGCTGTTATCTTTGTTACTTCTCCTTTTTCATTAAAATGAAAAATAGCTGAAGCGTTGATTCCTTCATAACCGATCGTTGCTTTTGCTGAACTGTTGTCAATAGCTTCCCACATTATATAATCGCTCAAAAACGCTGACGGAAACCATATACATTCAGCCAGAAATCTCAAAATTTCTCCGTGATCAACCTCATATCCCTTCGCATCAGCAACCTTGATGAGTCCAAGCAGCTTTACCACTAAATTTCCTTCGCCCTCAATAAATTCGTCTTTTGCGTATATTGAAATAAAAGGCGCAACTCTTACTTTTGCTATCCAAATAAACTCAACGGAATCCACATTGAAGTATTGTTCTGCCTTTATTGGCATCCACTTTTGATTCTCTTTCATCCTGAAATATCCGCCCTGTTTCAGCCTCACTGTCTTAATCTTTTCCTTGCCTATGATTTGCGTATATTTCAAATACCTTTGAACAGGTTCAGGCAATCCCTCTATATCTTCATCGGTAACAATTTCTGGTGTTATTTCCCTCCCATCTCCAAAAAGTCTCTTTGCCTCCTCCTTCACCCTTTTAGTGAATGCAATGTTTCCCATAACACAAACTGAGGCCATTAGAGCAACAATTGCACCCAAAATGATCAGTGCAATTTTTATCATTTCATCTCCCCCTCCACCACAATTGATTCGCGTTAAAAAAGCTTAGCAACATGAAGCAAAAATCAATCATCATTACACCTGAGAAGACAAAAAGTTCAGCCAAAGACAGATGAGCGGAGCCCATCCATGTGATTCCCATGTCCCCACAGGTGTTGCAAACAACGGTTCTGAGGTTCTTTCCTGTTTTTCCTCAATTATACTGAATGAGGCAAAGCTTATTGCAATCATAACAGAACCCCTTTCCAAGTGTGGTTTTGATCAGCACATCTGACCTGTAAAATTCATGACCGGATAGATAAGAAATGTGCAGTTTAAGCGGTGCCAAAAGTAGCTTTCCATTCCCTTACGATAATTTTATTCTTCCGTTCATGCTCTCATCTCCTCCTCCTCTCTGACCGGAGAAAAATAGATTTCTTCCAGCGAATGTCTCTTTTCAAACACTCTTGTCAAACACTCTTGTTATGTTGCCTCTTCCTTCCACAATGCATACAAGTTCCGGGCGATTTTCAGTTCGAGAGTTACCTTTCATCTTCCTCTACATCCAGAACAGAATCAGGGCTCTTTACCGCACTGATAATCTTTTTCATCCAGATTATGTTATGGGTTGACAATTGTGCGCCCTTCCTCCCTGAGTCTCATTATGAGCTCACGCACCTCATTTGCAGATTCAGGGTCAAGCCCCGAAGTGGGTTCATCTGAGAACAATACATCAGGTTCGCATCAGGTTCGCATCAGGTTCGTGGACGAGGCATCTGGCAAGTGCAAGCCGCTGATTCATCATGATTCATTAGGTTCCCTCTTTATCATTCCTTCTTTCCCATAAGCCCATCTTCTTTATCAACCTGAGAATCCGCATCTATATCGTAAAATCTTGCAAAATATAGCAGATTCTCTCCTGTGCTGAGTCTTCCATAGAAACCCGGGGTTTCTGTGAGCAGACCAATGATTTCGTGAAGTCTCTCGACTTCTTCATCTGTGCGAATTAAACTAAAGCATATCCTTCTGTGGTAGTTATTCACCTGAATACAGAGGTCTTCCACTTCCGTCGGATTATTTCTTGGTCCGGTTAAAACTCCCAATCATTACGCTCATATCAACCCCCAGATAACATGCCATATAACATCTGTCCAGAAATGTATGCCAACTGCAGCAAGAAATCCAAATTTCCTGAAATAATAGGCAGCAAAAATTGAAAGAACTCCATTGAGAAGGATAATCTCGCTCAGAAGGGCAGGTGGAAATTCATCAACAGCATTCAACCCCAAAATAATCATCACCGAGGGGATATGCCCAAGAGCAAATGCAAGAGCTGATAAAATCGCTATAATCCAGAAAATCTGATTTTGCCATCTCCTCTTTAAGATCACAAAAGAAACGAGCCACACCCAAAACGAGATGAAGAACAGGCGAAATATTATTTCCTCTCCAATACCAGCAACAGCCGAAGCAACGAGAGAAGCGGGAAACGGCGGATGAGGAAGCGGTCCTAAGGTGTGAAATTGGCTCAAAATGATATCGGCGAAGATGAAAAACACGCCGATGGCTGTCCCAACAAGTGCAGGAATCAAAAATCTCTGTTTATTTGTAACTCTCGAATCCCAGATATCAGCAAAGCCGAGTTCTTGTGAGAGCTTTAATCCAATAAAGCCCAAGCCACCATAGAGAATAAGCACAATGGCTGCAATCACAAAGGCAAGTACTGGCTTGGAAGCTGGAAGTTCTTGTGGCGGAGTTAGTAGGAAAGAACCCTGAGGTAAGAAAACATTGATCGCTGCTAAGATAGCAAGGGTTATGATAAGACTTATATATATCCATAGAGATGTTTTCTTCATGGTTTCGCCCTGTTTATGAATTTAAATCTATATAAAAATGTTTCTTTTCCAAATGTGGATGATGGCGAGGAGTGAAGTGTCGAAGCGTCCCGCTCCGAAGCCATAAAATTGTCCTTTCAACGCCACCGATGTAGTTTTTTGTTTTTGCTTCATAGTTTCACCTCCTTTTTAAATTTGTTTATAAAAATTCCTTTTTCAAAAGTGGGCTTGGGCATTTCACTTAACGGTTTGCAGGTATGCGAAGTGCGAGGCGAAGCCGAGCATTTGGGTGAGCAAACTCTGATAATTTTTGCAGATAATTTTTGCAACTCAATACTGCTCTGGTAAAACATAAAAAATTGTCTGTTCT
>JAOQIN010000032.1 GCA_026134085.1 Candidatus Methanoxibalbensis ujae | reverse complement strand
ATGGTTAGTGGTTGGATGAAAGGGCAGATTGACAGAACCTCCGATATGGCCTGAGAAGCAGCGCTGCTGATCGGAGCACTGATAATCAAACTGCGTGAACCTTTCGCCACCTCATCACAAAGCCCCTTTAGTGATAGATATATTGAAGTATAAATAAATATAAAAATAAAAAAAAATTAAATTATACACAAGAGGCGAGCTCTGGAGACGCGCTTCAGAGATGGGACAGGGGAGAAGATAAGAGCGAATAAATGAAAAATGTTAAAATTTGGATAAAACAGTTTGGGATTTGGTTGATTCAATGGTATCATCCGGGATCTCATTCAATGGAGAGAGTAGAAAATTCGTGGCAAGAAACAAAAAAGGATTTTATCGTTCCTGATTATTCCTTCAAGAAAAGGAGGATTCCTTCAAGAAAAGGATGAGGGACACTCGGAAGAGTGGCTCCGCTCATTGAGTTGATTCAAATCGATAATGAATGGAATAAATCATCAAGGGAAATAGGAGGAGAAAGCGACCGGTGGTGGCATTTTGCGAAAGTTAAGAAAACACTAACAGTGGATGAAAGCTTAGAATAACGATAGCATGTTTTGTATATGTGGACCAGGTTCAAGGAGAATCGGAGAACCTGTTATCACCCTCGCATATCCATATTCCCATGGAGGTGGGAGATAGGAATGTGGAAGATGGGAAAAATGGGAGAAAGAAAAAGAAGAAGTTTCGGTTCAGCATGGGAAACGAAGAATGCGGTTTCCGTAATAGCAATCAGGACGCTTGCATTTTGAACAAAAATCTTGCGTGGAAATCGCTGACGGATTTCTGCCTCTCGCTCTTCCTCTTCTGAGAAGAAACAGGACAATGTGGGATTGCAGCTCGCATTCACAGAGGATAGAGGATTGAAATGTGCATTTCAAGGCGCAATTATTTTTTAATTTTAATTAAAAAGATAAAATAAATAAGAAAGGAGGATTAAGAGAAGTGAGTAGAAGGGGAAAGACAGTATTAGTGGTGGTGATTTCATGTGTTCTGGTTGTGTTATTTAGTATTCTCGCCCTTACTTCTATTTTCTTCGCTCCGAAAGTGGTGGAGTGGCATCCAAAAGCAGAAATAGCAATAGTGGAGGTGGAAGGCGAGATCTCTTACGGTGGCGATGCCTCACCCTCACTAATCAGGAAACTGCTGGTTCATGCGGAGGATGATGCGGTGAAGGCGGTCGTCCTGAGGATAAACAGCGGAGGCGGTGATGCGGGAGCATCCTGGGAACTTTTCAACGAGTTTCGGAAAGTCGCAGCGAAGAAGCCTGTCGTCGCTTCTGTTGCAGATGTCGGAGCTTCAGGTGCTTACCTCGTTGCATCAGCCGCAGATGAAATCCTTGCGACGCCGATGTCCGTCGTTGGTGGCGTTGGCGCCTCTTTTGAGTTTCCGTTTGAAGTGCCTGCGAACGCAACGAAGCCTGCGAAGGAAATCTCATCGCTCTCTTCAGGCGAGTTCAAGGACATGTTTGCGGACAAACGGCTTGATGAGCGTGAGCGCGCATACATAAAAAAGCGACTGGAGAGCGTTCTGGATGTTTTTCTGCGTTGCGTATGCGAGAAGCGGAACTTAAGCGAAGATGTGCGTCAAAACCTCACACACGGCGGTTGGTTCACAGGCGAAGAAGGCTTCAAAATGGGACTCGTGGACAAAATCGGTGACTTGGACGATGCGGTGAGCGAGGCAGCAAGACTCGCAGGAATTGACCTGAACAAGACAGATGTCGTAATTTTGAGGCTTGAAAACGGGAATGTGCATAAAATAAAATATGAAGTGCTGCGTTGATGCTAATATAGTTTTATTGCAGGGATCCAATTGTTGTATATATTTCCATTTGCATCCACGAATTCCGTGCATGTTATCTTTCCCCCTGTTGCATTAAATTCGTTTGCATGTATAATTTGAGGGTAAGAGCCTGTTTTTATTGTGAAATTATACTCCACATTTGCATACAACTTGAAAGGTCCAGTGAAAGAAGGATTATGCCAATCGCCTCCATAGCCTTCCTATGGTAAAGTCTCGATACTCCATGAATCGTTGTAAATTCCTGCAGTAATTGTTTGATTTAGCTTTATTGCTCTGTTGTGTGTGCCGAAGATAATTGGGAGGGGATTGGATGGTTGTCCAGTGTCAAAATAAACTATTGACTCATGAGGTTCAGTTGGAATTTCACTCACAAAGACATAATCTGGTATTTCACCTTTTAAAGTGGCGGTCTAACGTCATAATCTTACTCACATCAGGCAGAGAAATCGCCGAAACAAAGTGGATAGCATCCGCTCCCGGTAAACCTGTAGATACCGGAATAGCTAAAACTGAATCCATAAATGTGTAAAAATCTTCAGCACTGAAGAGTCGATATACTTCATCTTTCACCGCCCTCTTTCATAAAAATTCCTTTCTTATTTAAAATTTCTATCGTTTCTTTCGCTAATTTATCTAAAATATCGAAGATTTGCTCATCTTTTTCCACTTTACCGGTTCTTCTCAATTTTCCCATTATGTCTAACAACTCTCTTGTTTCTGAAAGCAATATTTTTAATCTCTATAACCCTGCAAGATCTTTATCACGGTCTGAGCCATCGCTTTTCTATTTATATAATAATCATCAGTCCTATCCTCAGACCGAATGGTCAATCGCCTGTTCACATCCACGGTCTCGCTGTAAGTTCCATCTCTCACTATTATTATTTTATCAATATATATTCGCTCCTCTCTCAACGAAAATTACTGAAATCCTTTTTATATTGAGAAGGAAAATCAGATGCTTGCTCTGAGATGCGTTAAGTCCAATGGAACTTTCCAGAGATTGTCTGAGATATCGAAAAAATTAGACCGTAATGCACAAATTCTACTTATTTTTACTTCGTTCTGCGTGTGGGTATCCAATTCAAATCTTTACCAAGTAAGGCATCAGTAATAGCTTTACCATACACGGGACCTATTGTAAAATATCGCTTTATACTTTCCAGCATAAGTTTATCTTTGCACTGCACATATCCTATCATTTCCTCAACCATAAATTGCGAAATAAACCAATAAGTCATCAATATGTAATCCAGAAAAGTATAGTTTATTATGCCTGTAAATGGAAGTACTATGCCCATATATATTAGAGGCTGTAGCAAGCCTCCTATATAATGACTGAGCTGTGCTAAAAATCCAAACTTTTCATCAAACTTTAAATTATTGCTATTCAAAATATTCTTAAAGTGATGTTTTATGTCTTTCATAGTCCCATAAGCCCACCTATATTGCTGTTTCTTATAAGCCTCAAAGTTTTCAGGAGGTCTTCCCCATGTTTCAACTTGATGCGTTGCCATGACCAAATATCTATCTTTCTGTAACCTAGTGGAGAGTTCCCAATCTTCAGTAACTGACAGATAATTGTTGAATATATCATCTGCAAACTTATATTTGGGTAATAAATCAAACCTTATTATCCCTGAAGAGCCCGTAAATAGCGGAAATCTGTGATTAGAAATATAAACTCTATGTTTCTTTCCATTCTCTAGGAATTCGTTAATCTCTCTCCACTTTCTATTTAATATGGTAGTAAGCCTTGTTTCCATTCTATTGCTATAATTTTTCCTCTCTCTATTTTCTAAATTTTCAACTTCTATTTTAATTCTTGCAGATCTTAATTTAATATCCCATTGAGCTATAATATGCGCAGATTTTACCAACAGATCCAAGCCCATTTGCTGATTTGCATAATGATTCTGATATCCCTGCACAACTGCAAGCCATGGAATGAATTTTCTATGGTATTCCATCAACTCAACCAATCTGGTCACCAAACTATTAGGGTCATCCATCAATCTTGAATTCAGCTTGTAGCTATCCAATGTGAGTATTTCCTTTCCTTCTTCCTCGAAAGGTTTCAACAAATCATCTAATTTTCTGTAATCTTCTTCCTTCAAAGGCTTGTTTTCTTCTATTCTTCTAATTTTACACTTTTTACCTAGAATCCATCCCAAAAGTGGATTTCTTCCAGGTTCGTGGTCCGCGTCTACTATCATAACATAATCAGGTTTCACTGTATTCAATTCTTCCTGGATAATACCCAAGTCAACTAAATGAATCACGTTATTTAATGCCCCTGCTTTGAAACCTTTTCTATCCTTTCTATAATCCTTTTTATCCTCTATATATTTTCTCACGACCAGTATTTCATCTAAATTTCCATTTTTCGGCTTTTTCTTCTCTATTGTAATACATCGCCGAACATCTCTATTGGGAATTCTATATTCATGTTCTTCTCTTTCTACCGTGTCACTTACAAAATCGTAAGATTTATTTCCATCTTCTGCAACTATTACCTCGTAATTTTCATAATTTTGATTGAACCATTTTGGCAATGTCTCCTCTATGGATCTATCATTATATGAAGGAATGACGATAAAGACTTTTGGTTTTCTTCCTGAGAATTCTTCTAATATAGCAGGATCTCCAGTAGCAAAAATATTTAATCTTTCAGTATTATTACCTGTTAAAGAAAGCCATTTTCTAGTGGCATAATAGGTAAGAAAAGAGGCTAAAGGCAGCCCTAGGGATCTTAATGCAAGTTCCAATTCCACAATAGGCGACATGATATTCTTGATGTTTCAAAAGCCCTCTATCTTATGCTGTTCTTACATGCTTTTCACTCTAATCTAATTGCTGGAATCCAATCATTATATTTCCTTCCATTCGTATCCACGAAAGAAGTGCATGTAATTGTTCCTCCTGTTACTTCCTTGCTATGTGCATGGATTATCTGGGGATATGAGCCTGTTACGATGGTATAGTTATACTTATGACCTTTCAACAGTATGACATAAGGATAACCTGATACGTTATGTAGGGTTATATTATGCCAATCACCTTTATATCCTTCCCAGGTGCCGTTTGCGATTAGAATGCCGTTTTCACATAATTCGATGTACTCGGTATGCCCTCCGGTTCCGGGGCAGGCATAAGTGTATAACTTGCCAACGGTGAGGTTATCTGATGGTATGATTTCACCTTTATGCGTACCCATTATGCTTGGATAAGTGCCATAACCTGTGTCGAATGTAGTTGGTGGGATCTCAAATGTGAGTGTGACATTACAGAAATCAAGTCTTGCTCCATCCATCATCCTGATTGTCAGCGTTATGTTATCCTTACCACTCACATTGAATAAATCGGTAGAGAAGCTTTCACCGTAGTCGTGTTTGTAATAGCTGTGATGGTGCTCGCTCTTTATCGTGCTTTCATTTATTTTGTTATACCATACAGCATCATCAACAATTATCTGTATGCCTGAATTATCTGTCCACAATCCATAATCAACGGCAAGCCCCTCTCCCCACCCTCCTGAACATATCTGAATTGCCACTTTCATCTCCGTAGTTCCCTCCGGCAATTCCACTTTATCCCTCATATACCCGTAAACAGCCGCCTTCCCCGGATAATCTGCCCATCCACACCAGTTATCTTCGTATGTGCAAACTTTGTTAAGCTCGTCAAAATCTTTATATGTCAGCGTCTCAGTCTCTGTTTTGGCTTCTATAACGGTGGAGAGCATTCCTACTATAAAAGCTATTAACAGAACCGCCTTCTTATTCTCCATTTTTCCCCTCCTACCTTTTGTTTGTTTATTTTTAACTTCACCAATTTTATAGCAGGAATCCGATCGTAGTATTCCTTTTCCTTTTGTATCTACGAACTCTGAGCATGTTATGCGGGGAGAGATTGTTGGTATGATGAATTTGTGGGTAAGAGCTCATTTTGTGTAGTTGTATGTAAATTCCGCATATAAATAGACCACCGGAGGTTATGCCCATCTCATATCTATCCAAATTCGTGCTCCATGATGCGTTTCTCATCCCCTCACCTCTCTTTCTCCTAAGTCATCTCTGACACTTAAATTTTCAGTTTTTTCAAATATTCCATTTTTGAGATGCCTCTTTTGCTGGACAATATCCTTATGAATAAGTATCCTTCAATGTCAAGTCAGTGTATTAAACGCGCCTCATTCGCTGTCCTTCTTCCCATCACTTTGATTCCTCCTGTATAGATAACGGCTGGCGTGGCAGATAACGGCTGGCTGCAAAGCCCGGGGTGAGCGTAAGCGAACGCATGTGCGAGATTGTTCACAGCCCCATAGCGGAGATTGCACAGAGGTGCCAACTCCTCCCTTCTTTAATATCTCATCTCCACTCTCAATCTCTCCCAGCACTCAAACAAGAGAAAATTTTTTTCGTGTGATTGAGTGTGAGTGAATTCGCCGAAAGACCGATGAGTATTTGTCGTGCAAATGACGCAAATGACGGATAATATGTAAATAAAGAAACGTAAATAAAGAAACATAACCATGACTTAGCAATCTACCACGCCCTGTTAGGGGGATAAAAGGAGATGAAGGAGATGGGGGGAGACGAGACAGACAAAATAAAGGATAAAGGAGGAGTTGCGAAGGAGGGAAAAGACAAAATAAGACTGGGCTTTGTTGTTTCTGAGTTTCACAGGGATATCACCTACCAAATGGAAATCTTGGGCAGGGAGCACGCATCGTTTCTGGACGCTAAGGTCATCCTCACTTTCTATGTGCCTGGCGTATTTGACATGCCTCTCGCTGTTAAGATGCTTCTCGAGCTCCGTGATCCGGATGGGAATGATGCAGTTGATGCTGTTGTGACGCTTGGATGCGTGATTGAGGGAGCCACAGAACATGATGAAATTGTCGCACAGCACGCTGCGAGAAAAATAATGGATCTATCGCTTGAATACGGAAAACCAGTTACCCTAGGCGTCGCAGGACCTGGAATGACAAGACAGGAGGCACAGGAGCGTGTTGATTATGCAAAGCGCGCAGTTGAAGCAGCTGTGAAAATGGTGAAACGCATTCGCTCGCTGAAGTGAGCATGCGTGTGTGGGATGTGCGAAGTTGTGCGAAAGGGGGCTGAAATATGTATTTTGGGGGCGTTGATGTTGAAGAGCTTGCAGATAAATACGGCACACCGCTGATAGTCACAGATGAGAATATCGTGCGCGAGAACTACCGCGCATATGTTCGTGCGTTCAGCGAGTTCAAGGATGAGATTTCCTCTGTCTATGATGTTGATATCTGTTATGCGGTTAAGGCGAACGGAAGCATTGCAATACTGCGAATACTCGCTCAGGAGGGTGCTGGCGCTGATGTGGTGTCAGGATGTGAGCTCAAAGCTGCAATGCTCGCCGGAATCCCCTCCGACAAAATAATATTCAACGGAAATGCGAAGACAGATGATGAGCTGAGACTTGCAGTGGAAACAGGCGTTCTATTGTGCCTGGACTCTCTTGACGAGGCAGAAGCTCTCTCAGAAATCGCTCATGGTCTTCAGCTGCCATCATCAGATCAGCCATCATCAGATCAGCCATCATTGCCTGTTGAGCGTGAGAGAGTGCATGTTGCGGTGCGCGTGAATCCTGATATCTCCGTGAAAACACATCCTAAAATCGCGACTGCACTCAAAAACTCAAAATTTGGGATACCTGCAGCGGACATTTTCAACACATTCAGGCGCATATCACTGATGAAATTGATTAAACTGAGAGGAATTCACTGCCATATTGGCTCTCAGATACTTGATGTGAGCGTTTTTCAAGAGGCGGCAGAAAAAATGTTGCGCATTGCTTCGTCACTTCAGAGAGAGTATGACATAGATTTTGTAGATATCGGCGGAGGTCTGGGAATAAAATACAGTGAAGATGATGTACAGCCAACACCTCATGACCTCGCAGATGCGCTGAAAGCAGCGTTCAGAGTTGCAAAATTGCGAAGGCCCGTGAAGCTTGTTCTTGAACCCGGACGCTCAATCGTGGGAAACGCGAGCATATTGCTGACAAAGGTGCAATCTGTCAAGCGGACCGCCGAGAGAAATTTTGCAGCGGTGGACGCGGGGTTCAACATTCTCATAAGACCCGCAATGTATGGCGCATATCATGAGATAATTCCCGCGAGCTGCATGCGCACAGATGCAGAAAACAACAGGACTGATGAGTTTGAGGAATATACCATAGTCGGTCCTCTTTGTGAGTCGGGAGATGTACTCGGCGAGCATCGGAAGCTGCCCCGTTTGAAAAGAGGAGAAATTCTCGTGATCATGAATGTCGGTGCTTACGGACTCTCAATGAGTTCGCAGTATAACATGCGACCGAGATGCGCTGAGGTCCTCGTATGCAACGGAAAAACAGAGCTGATAAGAGAGAGGGAGACTTTCGGAGACCTTATCAGACATCAGATAATACCGCCGAGACTGCTTAAAAAACTCCACGACTGTTCAACCTGCATGGGCTTCAATGACTGAGGCTTTCTATAATCTCCTGATCCTTCCATATTTTTTCTGATATTTTTCTGATAAAATAGAGTGTCTAACTGTCAAAGACATGGGGCAGCATCTCTGCCTGTCAAAGTCTTAACATCGTTTTGTGTCTCCACAACATTCATTTCCGCTCATGCTGTAAAAGCAATTTACGGCATGACGCCCGGGCATTGAACCATAGCACACCAGGCGCCACTGTCGGTTCACGACACCTGCGAAGTCATCGCGGTTGAAATATGTGCCAATCCACATTTGCTTGGCAGACTCAAAGGGTGTTAAACTCAAAAAGGTTTTGGTGAAATAATGACCACTTGAGAAGACCGCAAAATATTTAAAAATAGGAAAATTTACTGCCATAAAATGGCGGGGAAAGGCAAAATCCCTGCGGTGAAAATTGAGTTTGTTGAGTTTGGGAAAAACGACAAGGTTATAATTCGCATTCCTTCAGGAGTTAATAAAGAAGATAAGGATGATATCTGGAAGAAGAGGGAATCCAAAAGGAAAATGGGAAGTCCCCTACAGCGAAGATTCGATATTTAAAAAGAGGTGAAACATGAGGATAAAAACAAAGAACGATGGTCGTCCAGAGGGATGCGAATGGTTCGCATATGCTTCTCATTTGGGAGCATATCCGAACTGTCCGGATATGAACGAGTTAGGCGACATTTCGCTTGACAGCAAAAGGAAGTGAAAAATATGAATGAAGTTCATATCCCGACTGAGGAAGAATTCATTAAGGGAATTGAAGAATTTGAAAAACATGAAAAACGAGATGCAATGTATAGAGTAGCAACATTTCTTGTCCGTCATTTTTGGGGTAATCCATCAGATATGGCCGATGGGTTGGGCGTACTTTTACTAACTTGGAATCAGGCATTTTATAGGTATGGAAATTTTGATTTTGATAAACTTGAGAAATGTATAAAGAATAATTTAGAAAAACTTAAAAAATTCAGGAACAGGAATATAACCGAACTCTCTAAATCTGATGAATCAGACATAAAATTGATATTCACCGAATTTATGGAATCCTTACGAATTGCTTCAGGTAATATGAAGGGGAGAAAAAGTCCTGTAGCAGTCGCGAAGGCTTTACATCTTTTAGCACCAAATTTCTTCCCGCTTTGGGATGATCAAATAGCTAAAGCATATGGTTGCTATTACAACAACAATCCCGCTGAAAAATATATTCGATTTATGAAATTGATGAAAGAATTTGCAGAGAAAGTGGGAGATTATATTAATCCATTAAATTATCAAAATAAAACTTTTCTAAAATTAATAGATGAATTTAATTACTCAAAATATACAAAAAGATGGATTTAAAATGAAGCCACCAAGCGAAACGCTCCGCCACTATCGTGGCTCTCCCTTCGATAACAGGTGCATATCCGACTTCGCTATCGCCTCTGTTCAAACTCCTCGCTCGGAACTTCGGATACGCCGGGCTTCGTGGTCGCGTAAGGAGGGAGTAACATGGCAAATTTAATAATAATTGATAATAAAAAGGGGACAAAGAACTTAAATGAACAAGAAGTCCATCCAGAAGAAACTATAGAAAAACTAATTTTTGAAACTGAGAATATACTACCTGACGTATTTCTCTTAAAACGCCAATTACAAACATATTCAAGAGATGAAAGAATAGACTTAGTGGGCATTGATAATGAAAATAATATATTAGTTATTGAAATCAAAGACGAGACGGCAGATGAAAGTGTCATTCCACAAGTAATGAAATATGCCCTTTGGGTTGAAACCCATCCTGATGCTATTAAAAGCATATGGCTGGAACAGAAAAACAAACCTGAAGATTTTACTTTTGATTGGGAAAAAGAGTTCAGTATAAAAATTATGATAATTGCTCCTTCCTTTAAACCATCGGTTCAAAAACTTATCTACAGAATAACTTATCCTGTTGAACTCATAGAATTTAAAAAATTTAGCGATGGACAAAATGATTACATCTTTTTGAATAAGGTGTTAGTAGAAGAAGAAAAACCTGTCAAACCGGTAAGTACTATCCGAGAATACGATGAGAAATATTACAAGGAGCACTATAATCCCAAATCTGCAGAGGAATTCTGGAAGTTAGCTAACAATATAGAGGGTTACATAAAATCCAGGGGATGGAATCTAACAAGAAGCAATAATAAAGGTTATGTCTCATTTAAATATGGTTTTCCAATAGTGTTTGGAATAACTTTCATAGGTTCTAAGAGCTTCTGTCTATTTTTTAAAATACCGAAAGAAGCTTCAGATAAAATTAAAATCGAGGGATATGAGCCATACAGATATGAAGAACAATGGAAACAGGTTTTATACAAAGTTGAATCATCTGACATCGATTTGAAAAAGTTTGATCCTTTATTCGAAGCAGCATACAAGAATATCGTGGGTGAAAAGTGATGCGCCCACTTCGTCCGACTCTCCACTTCGGTGCTATCGCACTTGAACAACAGGAGGATATGTGGCTTCGCCTTCGGCTACGGCCAAATTTGTCTACAGCAAACTTCACATATCCTCATAACATTATCCGAAATCCCACAAAAAATAGGGGGCGAAGAAGATGCTTAAAGAAACATTAAAAATGGTTGTTAAGAGAATGAAAAAGTATAGCTTTTTATATGAGCAAAACGAAATGGCAGTCAGAAATCAGATAGTAAATCCAATATTAAGGGCTTTGGGATGGAATCCCGAGAATCCGGAAGAGGTGCAACCGAATATCTCAACAGAAGAAGGTATCCCTGATTATTCCCTTTTAAAAAATGGAAAGAAAGTTCTGTTCATTGAAGCAAAAAAATTATCGGTAGATATAGAACAAAAGGATGTTATTCGCCAATTAGCAAAATATTGTTTTGGTGAAGGTATGAAATATGGAGTTTTAACTAATGGAGTTATTTGGATACTTTTTAGAGCTTTTCAGGAGGGAACTACGATGTCTGAGAGAATAGTTTGGAAAACAGACATCGAAAGTGATGAATTAACATCGAGCATAAGAAGATTGTGTACTATTTCTAAGGATAATATCGATAATATCGAGAAACTTATAAAGAAACTCCAAATACTGGACGAAATTTGGCAATCTTTGGTCGATGAACCAGAAAAAATTATTAAAGGACTAATTCCTGTTTTTGAGAAATTAATTAAAGAAGAATATTCTGATTATAAATTTGAATTTGAACCTATAGAAATTGAGGATTTTCTCAAAGAAAGAATCAAAGAATTGATCACTCCAATAGAAGAACCTGAGTATATATCTCCGCCAGAAACAACTATGTGGGGAGGAGGACAGCCAAGAAAAATGAAAATAGGTAGCGATGTTTTTGAGATAAGAAATTCCTATGAAATATTAACAAACACAGCAGAGTGGCTTATACGGAAAGGAAAACTAAAAGTAAGTGATTGCCCAATACCAATCGGAAGAAAACGCCACTTGATAAATACAGAGCCCAAACACAGATATGGAGATAGCTTTAGAGCGCCAAAAAGATTATCCAATGGATTATATATCGAAGTACATTATAGCACTGCTGGATGTATAAATAATGCCAGACGCCTCCTCGAAAGATTTGGTTTTAGAGGTGATATACTGGAGGTATAATAGATGAGATGCGGGACTTCCGATAACAGCGGACATACGGCCACGCTCCGCCAAAATTCGCAAGCGAACTTCGTATGTCAGCAAAACGTTATACGCCATTTGCCTTATGGTTACGTCTTGTGTCATTTGGAAGGCGTCTAAACTAGTTAAGTTTCAAGATAGGTGATAGATGAGGAGGATAAAATGGACCAAATCAAAAATAGTATAATGAAAAAACCCATAATAATTTGCATTTCTCTGTTTCTCATAGCCTTTGTCTTTAGAACGGCAGATATATTCTTTTTGCAGACAGAGGATGCTTGGGGAGAAATTGCTGTATCAAAGATTTGTGTTATTCTTTTAATACTTACCTTTCTGTATTTAGCAGGAAAAGGTATAGATAACATCGGTTTTCATTTCAATAATTTGAGATTTAATATGATGATAGGGTTAATTCCAATTATCGCAGCGTTTACAATTGCATACTCCTCAGAATTTCTATATCTATCAGTTGAGGGATATGATCCAGTACTTAGATTCATACCAATGGGTCATAGTTTAAATGCAGGATGGGCTGTTACTGGAGGACCAGTGCTGGCATTTTGGCTTGTTATGGGTAATGTAGTGAATTCATTTGCGGAAGAAGGTTTATTTAGAGGAGTAATGTTACCATTATTGGGGAGTAAGATAACACTGACTAAAGCTAATTTATTTCAAGCACTTCTATTTGGCATATGGCATATAGTGTGGCCGATAAAATCAGTATTAGATGGGCAGATGGACATATTTAATGCCTCTTTAATTTCTTTGGGCTATATACTCTTAGCCACTCTTATGGGGTATACATGGGGCATGATCTATATACAAACCAATAGTTTGTGGGGCTCTTGGTTTGCCCATACGTTTAATAATACAGTTCTGAACTTTGTACACATGCAAACAGTTACAGGAGTAAATGAATTATTAAACCTGAGGATGATTCTTATATCCTTAACTTTCTTTATATTGGTCTTGATTATGAAGAAGAAGCTAATAAACACCGAGAAGATCGAAGTGTGGGATAATCAATCTCAGTAGTTAAGTTTAATGGCAAACAGCGTCTAACAGAATATGTGCTCCGCTTCGCTCCGTGCTTGGAGCATATACGCCATTGCAAAACAGAGTATTTAAATTACAACATCTAAAATACAAGGAGGGATTGAAATGGGAAAGGTGATAGAGAAGGTAAAATTCACGAGCCTGTTTGACTCAACGAAAACAAGGGAGGTCGAAGCGGTCATTGATACAGGTGCAATGATGCCTGTTTTACCTCGTAATGTAATAGAAGAGCTCGATTGAGGATAATATAATTAAATTATTATTTAAAAGGAATCCACTTGTAAGTTACTTTATAATTGCATATGTAATTACATGGACTTTGTTGTTGCCAATTATTACACACACTATTTCTGAAAATTGGCATTTTCTTGGAGCGTTTGGTCCATCAATCTCTGCTTTCATAATGATTTATATAACAGAAAAAAATAGGGGTATTTCAAGACTAAAAAACAAAATCATTAAGTATCAAGTCGGATTCGGATGGATATTAGTTGCCATTAGTCCTATTTTTCTTTTATTAGTATCTCTGCCAATAGGCTATTTTATATCCGGTAGTTGGTTAGATTTTAGACAATTTATTACAGATAATCTCTTTTCTCCAATTTCCACTTTTTTATGGATATTGCCTTTGATTTCATATGGAATATTTGAAGAAATTGGTTGGAGAGGATTTGCGTTGCCTTATTTGCAGAAAAAATTTAATGCTTTGACTGCAACTTTTATATTGTCAATTTTTTGGTTTCTCTGGCACTTTCCGATGTTTTTTTACAGATTTGATTTTAGCATCGATATGCTGATTGACTTTTATTTGGGACTTTTATCTGTTCAATTCATTTTACTTTTATCTTCAATAGTACAAAAGGAAGCGTGTTTATGACGATTATCTGGCACGTATTATGGAATATTGTATCCTCTTTAGATATGTTTGTTCTTGCATCTGTTATGAGCGCCATAATCATTGTTACTGCAGTATTACTCTTATTGAGATTTGGTATTAGAAATCTATCAACAAGTGAAAAAATTATTGAATAATGGGGAAATATGGTAGACGCCAAAATTACTTAGGAGGACGTTGCACTTTCGCTTCACTCCGTTCCGTCGCCTAACAGTAGATAAACGGTTCAGCCCTTGCAGGTCTTCACCCAAATTGGCTCGCCAGCTCACCAACTTCTTTTATCCGCAAACGTTATATGAAATTCTGTGAGGTGGCAGACATAATACTGTAATGAACAAAACATTGAGCTGATTTTTGGTGAGGAGAATATGAAAGAGCATGAAATAATAGCTGTATCTGTTACTACTCCTCCTTACTTTAACATTTCTTTGTCAAAATTTGAGAGTTATAAAGCGTTTTTGAGCAAATGAGATGAGAGAGATTGCGGGAGAATAAAACTCTTAATCTCCGCATCTGAATACAGGAAATAGTAGCCGTCAGACATGAAAATCGCACCACCCTTACAGAACTTTCCAAAATCTCTGGTGATTGCGTTTGTGCTTCTTGCAGATATTGTCTGAACGGTAGAGCCTCCAGGAGCACCTTCGCCATATTCCGAGACGCCCTCTGCGATTTCATCGCCCTTCCTCTTCATTTACCCTCCTCCTCATCTTCTTGTCCCTGCGTCCTCTCTCTCATCAGGCAATTTGCTCATCTTTATCTCCTCAGAACTTCCTGCACTTCTGTTAAACCGAGCTCGACATCGCTTTCAGCAGGTCTGCCGATGAAGTATGACCTTGCTTCACATCCGTCCTGCTTGGTTTATAGCATCCCTCCTCTCGGAGCTAAGACGGTGCTGCTCAAAATGGCATATGGCATTCCCCCGCATCGGAAGGAATAAATAGCCATCCGTGACGAATGAAATGAAATATGACATGTAGCAATCGCATGCTTAGCTACCTGTGAGGCAGAAGGAAGTTTACAGGCGTGAGGATGTCATGGGGGCAACTCCTTTTTCTCGTTCATTACCTGCCTCTCCCGAACACTTACCTGAACACATAAGCGGAAGTCACTGCGTGGAGGGACTGCAGCTTCAGCAGAAGCAAGTTCTGGGAATTTTGATTCATGCAACGCAGAAAGAGAGTCAGCCTTTACTCAAGCAGAAGGAGTCCAAAGAAGAAGATATCCTCATAGGGGGAAGTCAGCACTTTTATTTTGTAGCCTGCATTTCTGACCGTTTGAAACACATCTATGCCAGTTGCTTCCATTGAAGGTCTCATTTTATGTTGGAACGGGCAGAGACGCTTCGCTGTGTGATCAATGTCCTCCTCCACTTCTGGAATGCATGGGTCGCAGTAGGCGCATGGCACAGCATAAAGCGCGAACGCCTTGTAGTATCCCGACAGAAATGCGTGCCTCTCCATCTCAAACATCTTGTCATACATATTCTTTATCGCATCCCAAAGGAAATGATGTATGCGTGAAGGCGTCACTTCATAGTTGGGCTCAGCTTTAAATCTCGCAACAATCGCAATATGGCGGACAGTTCAAATGCTTCCCGTATGCCCTGCATCCAAACATGCACTTCCAGCGCACCCACTCCGCCACCACAACTTTCTCCGTGGAGATCACCCTGAAATCCGAATGAATCTCACGCAAATCCTCCAGAAGCTCATTAAACTCCTTCTTCATCTCATCCATCTCCATCTCACTCACACTCCCATCTCCCATACATCATCATACGCATACGCTCACACTCACTCCCCTTGCGCTCTTCCATTCTTCTCTCCAATTTCACCCTCACTTCCTCCCCTCTCCTCCTCTCTCGCCACTATTCCATCCTCTCCCGCCACTATCGCCGCCACATAGCCACCTCATTTCTCCTTTCCCACTCAACGCCGATGCCTCGCCCAACTGACTCTCAGAGCTCGTGTTCGGGAGCAGAACCCCGCTTGGGTCGCAGTATTTTGAAAGCATCTTCCCTGAGAAGCATGTTCGTGAGAGCAGATAGCGTGCAGAGTGTTCCTCTGCCCTCAATCACTCCATCTCCGGGAATTTTCGCCCTTATCAATCCATCAATTGAGACCTCAACCTCAACATTGATCTCTGAAAGCCTGTTCAGAACGATATTTCCGAGCGAACCTATGGACTTTCCGACCCAACAGTGTTTCAAGGGGCATATATTGCAATAAGTTTTAAACTGTTGAGCGGATTCTTTTGGTGAGAATCCCGCAACAACCTCCGCTTTCACCATGCCGTAGACCATGCAGCAGGCGAGCACTTTTTCTGCGAGCACTTCATTGCCTCGCTTAATTGAGACGAGAACAGTGCCGTTCTCCATCTCGTAGATGTTCTCAACTCCCTGCTCACACTTTATTTTTCCGGTGTTCCTCTTGCCTGCGAGCCTCTCTTTTATTTTCTCTGCAAGCTCCTCGTTCCGAGATGCGCCAATTACAACCGCACAGACGGGACAATAACACACTGGCGACTTGAAGAATGTGTTACCATGAGCGTCAAACGCTTGGGCGACGACGCCTATGCCCTCCCTGCGAATGACCGTTCTGCCTCCGATTTTCTTCGCCTCCTCAAGAGCAATGCTCGCAGGCGTGATCACACGACCGTAGCCGTAGATTTCACCCGTCCTTCGAAGATCCTCCTCGCTCGTGACGACGGCAGAAAGCTCTGAAGCAAAAGGCTCTGGAATCACTCCCGCATCTAATTCCGCTGAAAGTATTGCAGATGCACTCACTATGTCCCTGCCTTCACCCACAACTTCCTCCTTATTGTCATAAATTTTCGCAATAACACCGTCAGGTTGTTCGTAAGTGACTGCTTTTCCTCCTTTCTTGCATATCATCTCAAGAACATCGTGACATATTCCACAGGCACCCTCACGTCTGTGCAGTGAACTGTCAAGCGCATCTCTCACTTCCTCCACCCATGACATATGTATCTGTATATTATGCTCATATTTTGCTGTTTTCGCTTTCATTCGTGAGATCAGAGTTTCAGGACGGAGCCAATAATGCTGAAGCAAATAATGCACAGGTTGTTTTTTATTTTATATTTTAATTTTATTAATTTTTTATTATTATTATTGCTTTTGTTTTCATAGTAAATCAGGGCCTCACCCACCATTCCATCCTCCCACCACTGCGGCTGTGATGCAAACGGCGTTTGCGTTCTCAGTGATATGTTATGAGGAAGGAGCGCAGAAATGTGAAAATTATGAGGAGGAATATTGAGATGCTCAGAACGCCTGCAATAACCATTGAGATGCGCTCTCTTCTGCGCTTCTCCTTCACAAAAAAAAGTGCTGACTTCATCACCTCCCTGAAAACATGACCTCCATCAAGAGGTATCGCGGGCAGACAGTTGAAAAGCGCAACCTGCAGATTTATCCATGCCGTCCAGAACAGCACATCCGCAATGAAAAAGCATGCGTCCTCAATCGCCGGCGGAAGCGATGCAGAAAGTGTGTAAAATTGAGAGAGCATGGGGTAAAAACTGTTGAAGCCTTCAGGAGGCGGATAAAGGGGCAAAGTGAGTATCACAGGCCAGACATAAAACCATTCCTCAAGCGATTTAGGCGCAAAAATAGACAAAAATATATAGCGAAGACTCTCAAGATATGCATCTGAAGGAAATCCGACAGCTATTCCAAGTGGTATGTTCGCAACAATGACTCCGAGAAATCCTTTCTCCTCACCATGAGGCGCGGCAGTAAGGTTCACAACAAAAACTTTCTCCTCTCCGCCGTCACATAAACGAACACGCAGTGTCTGACCGGGCCGGGTCCTGTTCATGAACGCAATGAAGTCCTCAAATGAGGGGTGAGTGATGTTGTCTATCGCCGTGATGCACATTCCTCCTTCAATACCAGCGCGCTGCGCCGGATATCCCTCTATAACATCAATTATGTAAACGCCCTTACATATGTTATCCACAAAAATTTCTTGAATTTTCCCATCTTTATCAATAACAGTAAGATTTACATGCGATTTCCTTATATTTAGATCATCAATACTATCTACAGGATGTCCATCAACAGCAGTTATGAGCATTCCAGCGCTTAATCCAGCTTTTTCCGCAGGACTTCCTGGCGCAACCTCATATATGTATGGTGCGAAATCACTCACGGGCTTAAAAGCAGAAAGGAATGCGAAGAAAAGCAAGAAAGAAATGATTGCAATGCAGAAGTTTGATGTGATTCCAGCCGCAAGAATTCTCGTTCGCTCCTCTGCCGTTGCAACTTTCTCATATTTTTTTTCTTTTTTTATTTTATTTTTATTTTCATTTTCATTTTCACTTTCACTTTCTCTTCCTCTTTCTCTTTTACTTCTGCTTTCCCTCTCATCCACTCTCTCAATATCATTGTTTGTTTTGGATTCCCTCTCTTTTCCATCACCCTTTTTCTTCTCTTCACCTTTCTCCTCCTTTTCTTTTTCTTCTTCCCCATTATCGGCTTTCTCTTCCCCCTTTTCGGTGCTCTTCTTTCCGAAGAGCTGCTCGCTGTCGGGCTCTGCGAATCCACCTATTGGTATCAATGCGACGAGCAATCCCATGGATTTCACACGAACTCCTTCAGCCCTGCACAGCACTGCATGCGATATCTCATGAGCCATAAGTGCGATTATCAGACCTATCCATCCGCACAGCGGTATGAACTCATTCAGTCCGGGTATGAGCAGTATGTTCTGCGGCTTGTTGTATGCAGCAGGCACATGAGGTGAATGTGCGAAAAGAATCCTGAGAGATATTGAGATAAGCAATACCAACATCACGATCATCGCTATTATCATGAGTGAAACCCCTACATTCCCGTAGATACGCCAGAAAATTCTGCGAAAACGACCTTCGGCAAGCAAATCCAATATTTTCTGCCCTCTGTTCGTCCTTATCATCAATACAGGACCGAATGATGATATGTTATATCGCTTCAGAATTCCTTTTCTCTCCAAAATCAGAACAATGAGCCAGTAACTCAAAAACACATAAACGCCGATTATCCACAGCACCGACATAGATAACTATTTCAACGGATTTTACTTATCTCTTTTGATCTCTTTTGATCAAAGAGCAAGCGTTCAGCCGCCGTGAGCAGCCCGTTTTGTGCTTCCTCTCATAATCCCATCGCTGTTGATGCGTTCCCGCTCCTCGTTCCCGCTCCTCCCTTTCATTCTCAATGAGATCACACTGATGGAGGATTTTCAACGGGAGTGCCTGTGACGGGCAACTTATCAAAAACCCACACGCCGCTATCCTGTGTCAACTCTGGATCCCGCCAGAGTTCAGCGATAATTGGATACCAGCTAATCAATGTAATTCGCCTGCTGTCCGCTGCAAATGCTTACCTGCATTTTTGATTTTATCTTTAAAGATTCATCATTAACATGATTATATCAGGTCGTGGAGAAACAGTGCTGCCGTATTCATATTTGCAGACATCGCAGAGCTGCCTGACATTCAGGACAACGACCTCCTCTGAGCCGGGAAGCTTTCGTGCGAAGATAATATCGGGGCGAATGCCGAATGATTTGCCCATCTCTGAAAGCAGTTTCATCATATCAACGCCGAAAACCTCAACATCCTCCGCATAAAGACCTCTTGTATCCACATATAGGCCAATACATCCACATATCATCGCATATATTTTTATCTCAGGCACATACACGCCCCACACAAGTTTCCTCAGCTCCTCCTCAACCCTCTTCCGCCACTCAATCATCCGCTCCTTCAACATTATCTCCTCCCGCCGTCCAGAAGCTCTCTTTACTCCTCATCAGCTTTCTGCTTCTTTTTTCCGCTTTCTGCTTCTTACATCGCCGCCCTCACAAATGCGCCAAGCTGTTTAATATCTGCACACCACCTTTTTCGTGATCTCATCACAATACCCGCACTCATCACATATTTTATCGCATCTCTTCCATTGTTCTATGCAGCCCTCAAGATTTTTATTGTCTATGTGGAACACATACCGCAATATTTGAGGGCAATCAAGAATATCAAGCAGGTTTCCGTCAAATTTTCCGTGCGAATAAATGCGCATGCAGTTTATTATCCAGTTCACTGTTTTTGTTCTACCCGACAGTTTGAAATCTTTTATGCCTATTTCCTCATAATGATTCAGGTCTTCAGGTCTTATCCACGGCGATTTTATTATTTGTGAGGGATCTCTGAGGCGTATTGAAATGCACTTGTCATAGTAAAAATCAAGCGAGAAAGGTGGTGATTTTGGCCTGTTCAGGCTGCTGAAGTGTGATGCGAGATTGTAATGTGCGTATCTGAAAGGACATTTGTAAAGACAGCCTTCATTCACGATCACACGCACATCACAGCTCACCGCGCTGACAATTTTTCTCAGAAGATTGAAATCTTTGTTTATGTTTGTGTCAACGGTGATCACATCAGCGCCGAGCTCCTCATAAAAAACAGCACGCTGCGGTGCATCCACATATGCGAGGCATGACACAACCTTTTTTATCGGAAAATCCCTCAACACCTCAATGAGATAGGGCTCAGCAACAGTGACAGCATCAACTTCTGCCTTGTTCAACTCGTTGAAATACCATTCAAACATCTTGTAGCCCTCAAATGTAAGATGATGTCCGCCAACACATGTTGAATTCATCACTATGTTCATCTCCATGTCATACTGATGTGCGAACGCAGTCTGCTCCTTTATCTCCGATATCAAAGGTGCATGGAAAACGCCACGACCACTACCCATTATGTCGGGTGAGCAGCCCATGAAAACTTCATGCACATCTTTCAGATTCTCATTCTCAACAACACGCAAAATTTCCTTAAGGGCATCAAAATGCC
>JAOQIN010000031.1 GCA_026134085.1 Candidatus Methanoxibalbensis ujae | reverse complement strand
CAAAGCTATGATAGCGATGGAGAATCTCAGGGGATTGCATCCTGTTAAAGGCAAAAATTCCAGAAAGAACAACAGAAGAATCGGCAATTGGGTGAGAGGTAAGATTGTCAAATACACCACTTATAAGGCGAATTGGGAAGGGATAAGAGTTAAGCTTGTTTCTCCTAGAAACACATCTAAGACATGCCATCTCTGCGGTTCTCAAGGTTTGAGAACCGATGCAACTTTCTTTTGCGAACATTGCCGACACACCTACAATGCAGATTTCAATGCATCTGCGAACATTGGAATTAGGGCGACGCTCCCTGATGCCAGAGGGTGCGCCTTAGGGCTTATGACCTATAACCCTGCGATAGCAGGGAGTAGTTTACTTTGTCTCCCTCCCATCTTCAGCAGCCACATCAATCAGCCTTCTCTTCGGCTTCCATTGACAGACTTCCGGCAGTCATGCTCCATTCTTCACATACTCACCTGTCTTTTCCGTGAGCCCCGTGAGCCGGCTGATCAGCGATTGGTTGATATGGGCACCAGGGCTCCTCGGCGAGAAAATCACCACTCAACGAGGAAGGAGCCTGAAGACCTCCGCAGAAGTCAACGAAAGATGTGATTCCATATGCTCTTGCTCTGCATCCACCGCATATGCGGCGATACTCGCACACCCCGCATTTTCCCTTCAGATTATCAGGATTTCGCAGTGCATTCAGCACATCTGATTGAAACCATATGTCACGAAAGTGCTTTTCCCTTATATTACCGACATCTATCGGAAGATAAGGACACGGTGTCACCTCACCTGATGGATATATACGGCAGTAAGTTATGCCTGCGATGCAGCCTTTCTTCCATTTTTCGTTGCGAATGCCCTTCTGCGCTGCTATACGCATGAACTGTGGTGCGCAGATAGGTCTGAACTCTATGGGAGAACTCCTGCTCCACTCAAGCACATCGTTCAACATCTGCTCATACATTTCTGCTGTGATGTCCTCAACGCTCTTACCTCGCCCTGTGGGGACAAGGAAGAAAAGATGAAATGCGCACGCACCGCGCTCAACGGCGAAATCCAGTATGCGCTCTATCTCATCATAATTCTGCTGCGTCACAGTTGTGTTTATCTGCACCTCGACATCTTTCCTGATGCACGCATCAATCCCCGATACCGCACTTTTCCACGCACCTTTCACGCCTCTGAACGCATCATGTTTGGCGGCCTCAACTGAATCAATGCTTATCGCAACACGCTTCACACCACATTCCCGTAGATTTCTCGCAACTTCATCAGTGATAAGCGTGCCATTTGTTCCCATGACTACTGTGAGTCCTTTCTCATGGGCATAAGACGCAATATGATACACATCCTCACGCAGCAGAGGCTCACCACCGCTCAACACCAGTATCGGCAGGCTCACATCAGCAATCTGATCCACGAGATTTATCCCCTCCTCAGTGCTCAGCTCACGCCCGACAGCTGGTGCAACCTTTGATTCATGCGTTGATTGAGCTGCATCTATATAACAATGAGCACACCTCAGATTGCACCTGAATGTCATGTTCCACGATATTATGTGAGGCACAAAACGCTCACTGCTCCGCTTTGATGACATCTTTGATGACATCGCACATCATCATATATGAAAAATGGACATAAAAGAATTTTCGCTTTTTTGAAAACATGCACAATTTATATTCACAAAATTTCAACTCATATTTGAAACAATAACCTCTTTATTTAGCGTAATTTGAGATTTTTCTGATATGCAGGAATACAGTTTAAATGCAATATTGCTCATATTATACAATATGAAGGTAAAAAATGCATGTAACTCAGATGAGAATGTCGCAGTTCCCGTCATGATGTATGTCGCTGGCGTGCTTGCATTTGGATTTCTTGACGGGATAACTGCTGCGATCATGATTGAAAAATATGGTGTGTATGCGGAATTCAATCCGCTCATGCGGTTCGTGTTCTCAACGCAGGGTTTCCCGGGCTTTGTCCTTTTCAAGATATTCTGTGCTGCTGCACTTCTGCTGTTTCCACTTCAAATGCATCGTGAAATGAAATGGACATCGTCGCTTTTCATGTTCGCTTTCGTCATTGGTGGCTCACTCGCAGCACTTAACAACGCATTTTACATCGCTGAATGCCGATTGATTATGCCTCCTATGGCTGTCATCGGAATATTTATGTTTTGCGTTGTCTGCGCAATGGAGATAGGAAACATAATGGATGAGCAACCTCAGTTCAAAATTTCAGATGAGATGTGGGAGCAGATGAAAGCAGAAATGGATATATGATTATTATTTTTTTATTTTTTTTATTTTTTATTTATTTTTATATTTTCACTTTCATCAAAACAAAAACGTCTCATGCATTGTATCAAAAATGAATCATAAACAAATCGCCGACGATGTTATGAGCGGAGTTATTTTGTTTTTGTAACTGAGGGAGCGTAGTTGTGAGCAACTGAGTCTGTTTTGTTTGTTTGTGTTGTGTGATCAGCGGATGCGGAGAGGTCACAGGAATCTTATTGTTTCGAGGTTATGAGGTGCGATTGTTTCCACTGAAAATCGTTTATGGAGTGCGCTTGCGAGTGCTATGCATTTTGTGCCTTCGCCATGCACACACACTATTTTTGACGGTGTTGTGCGCATGTCAGCGACATAGCTTATAAGCTGATTTCTGTCGGAATGACCTGAGAATCCATCAATTGTCTCAACTTCCATGTTTATCTTGACATTCTCTATTTTTCCGGCGGTTGAGAACTGTATTTCCTTCCATCCCTTCTGGATGCGCCTTCCGAGTGTGCCTTCTGCCTGATATCCAACAAATATGAGAGTGTTTTTCTCGTCTGGTGCGAGCGATCTGAGATATTCAAGCACAGGACCTCCGTTCAGCATGCCTGAAGTTGTGAGTATGACTGAGGGCTCTTTCTCCTCGATCACCTCACGACGCTTATCAACATCATCAACCTGCTCAAAGATTTCAGATAAAAATGGGTTCTGCTCCTGATATATTTTCTCCTTCAGATCTCTGCTGAGATATTCGGGATATGCTGTGTGGACTGCAGTGGCTTCCCATATCATGCCATCGAGATACACGGTTACAGGAAGTTTCATATGCTCAAGTGCGATCATGACCTCCTGCGACCTTCCGACTGCGAATGCTGGTATTATGACCTTTCCTCCCCTGTTTATGGTGCGTTCTATGACCTCTTTCAATCGTTTTTCTGCATCTTTTCGCGGTGGCTGAATGTCTTCAGGACCTCCGTATGTGGATTCAATGACAAGCGCCTCTATCCTTTGAAATCCGTTAAATGCCGGTTCAAACAGAAATGTGTGCTCGTATTTTATGTCGCCGGTGAACACTATGTTGTATGCGCCGTTGCCTATGTGAAGATGAACTATTGAGGACCCGAGTATGTGACCCGCGTTGTACAGCGTCAGCTTGATGTCAGGTGCGATGTCAGTTACCTCGCCGTATTTGAGAGTGATTGTGTGGCGTATTACATCTCGTATGTGAGATGACTTATATGGTATTCTGCCGCCATCTCTTGATGTCACATCTATGTAATCAAGGAGAAGCAGTGCCATCATGTCCCTAGTTGGCTGCGTCATGTATACGGGGCCTTCATATCCGTACTGGAACAGAAGAGGCAGAAGTCCGGAGTGGTCGAGGTGTGCATGCGTGAGGATGACAGCGTCTATGCTGTCAAGCGGAGAGACCTCAGGCACATAGAGATATGGGATCATCTCCGATCCCACGCTGACACCGCAGTCTATGAGAACCTTCGTCTCGGGCGTTGAAACGAGGAAAGCATTTCTGCCCACCTCTCTGCAGCCTCCGAGCATTGTCACCCTGAGCCAGTTGTCAGTTGACAGCTTCTTCCTGAAAATACGCTTTCCGACTTTTTTGAGGAACTCCCGCCTGAACTCGCTCTCATCACGCAGGTATCTTCTTATGTTCTCTATGATTGATGATCGAATTGGTGGTGCTCTTATGACGAGAGGCTTCCATCCTATTTTCTTCGCGATCTCCTTAACAGATACGCCCTGCTTGCCTATGCAGACGCCCGGCTTCTCCGCCTCTATGATGACTTCTCCCCTGTCAATGTTGAAGTAAATGTCCTTTATGCCGCTCTCCTCAGGCAGCTCTTTCCTCAGTATCTTCATCGCCTCTTCGGGCGGCTTAAGCAGCGAGCTGCTCGGTCTCACTGATATGCGTTTCTTCAACTCCTTCGCAAGCATCCTTACAAGCGAGCTGTCGTCCAAGAAGCGATGTGTGTCCTCCGTGTATATCACGATGGAAGGCCCTTCAAACTGCACATCCGTTATCCTGACATCCTTGGGTAGCAACTCCCTTATCCTTTTCTTCAATAATTGTAGCCTCTCATCCGCAGTCGTCATCACAATCTCACATCCTTCCGCTCACACAGGTCAGGGAATAATGTGCATTGCATTGAATGATGTGTCCAATCTGTCTATTTGATGTCTCATCAGTTTCATACGATGTATCATCAGTTTCATACACATCATCCACTACATTTGCTTCTTTCATCTCATTCGCTTCATTCACATAATTCACAGCATCATTGAGGCTCCGTTGCAGCCTCTCAGATTCACTTCCTGCCGCGTATTCTATCTATAACCTCTTTGCTCACCTCTTCATATTTTTCTTTTGTTATTGCCACAACCTCCATATCATCACCTGATGCTGCATCCCTTTTCATCGCGCTGTTCAATGCCTGGACCGCCAGTTCTATGCCCTCCGAAATGTTTATGCCCTCCCTGTATCTGTCCTCAAGGACGCCGTATGCGATAGGTGACCCCGAACCAGTTGCTGCGATGTCCTTCTCCTCAGTCGTGCCGCCGAACGCATCAATTGAGAATATATGCGGACCGTGCCTGTCTATGCCTCCTACGAGAAGCTGAACGATGTAAGGCAGGAAGCGCTGACCGCTGAGCACATTTGCGAGCAGCGTTGCGACACCTCTCACTGTTATGGGCTCCCCCCTTCTTATTTTATAAAGCTGCGATTCCACTGATATTATCCTCACGAGAGTCTGCGCATCCCCTACAATCCCCGCGACTGTCACTGCCATGCGATCATCCACACGATATATCTTTCGGGCAGCGCGTGACGCGATGAAAGAGCCTCCCAGAGTAGCTCTCCTCTCGCTCGCCAGAACGACGCCTCCATCACATATGAGTCCAACAGTTGTGGTTCCTCTCATCACATTTACCATTTCCACCGCTTCCATATCCACTTCACACTCTCTCGTGTCCTTCTTTCTCAGCTCTTTCAGCTCTATCACTCTTTCAGCTTTATCATAAAGTATCATAATCACGACCTCATATACGGCCGTGCGTCGTCGTCAGTTTCACATGCTTCACGCCCCTCAGCCGCATTATGTTCTCAGCAAGCTCCCTTATCCTGTTTGCATCCCCCTTCAGCACGATAACCTCAAAACAGTTCTCCTCATCAAGATGAATGTGTGTCGACGATTTTATCATATCAAGATAATGATGCTGTATATCCATCAACTCGCTAACCAATCCACGCTGACTGTGATCATATATATATGTTATTGTTCCTATCTGATCTCCAGATTCTCCACGCATCCATTCATATTCAACTATATATGCTCTTATTGCATCTCTTATTCCCTCTGATCGTGATGAATATCCCCTGCTCCTTATAATACTATCAAATTTTTCAAGCAAATTTGCGGGCAGGGACACGCCTATTCTCGTCAATCCGTGCTCTCCCTCATGCAATTCATACCCTCCCTCATGCTTATGCTCATTCTTTTTTTCCTCCATATCTCATCTCCTCCAGTATATATGATATTATGCTTTCAACCTTACATAATCTGCATTCCTCTTTTTTATTAATTCGTATCACTTTTGAATTTATTCCTCTCCGGCGGAGCTCATTCTCAAGCTCCTCCTCATCAAAGCGCTGGTCGTATCCTATGGTGATAATATCGGGCTTTATCCTATATAAAGGTTCATATATGTCGTGCTCACTGCCGAGCATCGCGTAATCAACGCATTTAAGCGCAGAAACAATCCTCAAACGCTGCTCCTCCGGTATTATCGGCTTCCTTTTACGCCTGCTCACATTTTTATCTCTGCTCACTATCACATACAACTCGTCACCGAGCTTGCGGGATTCCTCAAGATACATCAGGTGCCCGGGATGAAGTATGTCAAATGTGCCGGTCGCAAGCACCCTTACCTTCTTATTTTCCTCGCACATATGCCTCACACCATCGCCGTTTCTCAACAGCTCATGCATCATCGCACAACAATGCACATCATACACATAATGCAATCGCAACGATCATGCAGTGCACATCATGCAACAACAGATGCATCACCCATCATATCACTTTATATCCCTTTCAACTACGCTTTATATCACCCTCAACGATATCTCGCGTCCTGATGCGTTATAACATTTCCAGCAGCTCTCGCAGTATGGGAAGAAGGTGATTATATGGCATTTTCCGAACCGAGCGAAGACATGCATATCCCGCGCGGATGGATGTGATGCATGCGGATGAGGATGGCTGTGAACGGTGCCTATGAAACGCATGCCAAGAGGTATCATATCCTCCCTCAAATACGCGCTGAACGCTGAAGAGTGCGTTCCTGGCAGTATTATGACATCTGAAATCAGATTTCTCGCTCCTTTATCCGTGGTGAGCAGCCCCACAAACTCGTTCGGATGCGTGCTCATGCACGCCGATAATATAAAATCAAGTGTCTCCCTCAGAATGCAGATTTCTCTCTCTTCTGTTTTCTCCTTTTTCCTTGTTTCTTTTCTTATTATTTTCTTTATATTTATTATCACAACATTTATCATCACAAACACCCCGTCTGCCTCATGCTCTGCGGGAACACTCCACACAGGGAACACTCATCTCACACAGGGAACGCTCATCTCACACGAGAACGGGAGGGAGAACGGAAAACCACGCAAGCATCACGCTCTCCCCTCCCTTTCACACTTTTCACACTGCCACCGCCAGGGAAGCCATTAAGTGCTTGTGTTCCGTTTTTTGATGACTGATTCGGGTCCCGTCAGCATGAACCGCATCCGAAAACTCCTCTCATACGGGAGAGGCTGACGGACGAAATGTGCATTTTCCACACACACATATCTCATCCTCCGCGGGCAGTTCATCGCGAGCTGCTCTCAATATGAGATCTGCGATTTCAATGTTGAGCACTCTTGCCACGCACACAAGTGCTGTCGTCGCTCTCGGATTTACATCAACCACATATGCATTTCCATCATTGCCGAGCACGAAATCAATACCGAAATATCCACGGCAGCCGAGAACATGCGCAGCTCGCACGCTCAGCCGCTTAAGCGCACTCAACCATATCTCCCCCACCGTGTAGGGCACTGAGCAACCTTCAAATACGAGCCTCTCCTCCACTTTGAATTCAACACCAACGTCACCGACGTCATCACGATTCCGCACTTTGTATCTGTTCACATGCTGCTTATTCACTGTGAGCAGGAGTGCATTTGATGCGCCTGCAACCATGCTCACGCTGACATCATCTCCTTCAACATATGAGGTCAATATTTGGTCAGCCGGTATTTGGTCAGCCGGTGGCGGCACACCACAAACATCACAGATATCACGAACGACAAACACACCTTCTGAGCCGCAGCCATATCTGGGCTTTATCACGATGCGATGTTCGCCTGTGCCGCTGTTTTTTGAGTTTGTGTGAGCGTTTGATATGTGGCAGCTGCTGCGAAAGTCATAAATCTCAGGTGCAGGAATTCCGTTTTCTCGCAGTATCTCGGTTGTTCTGAGCTTGTCGGCGCATATCCTCACAGCCTCAGACGGACAGCCGAGGTTGAGCGTGTTCTCCTCAACGACGGCAGTGAGCTCTGCCAGTATGTCATCAGGAGCGATTACAATGCCAGCATCACTTTTTTTGGAAAGTTTTTCAACGGCATCTGCAAAATCATGCTCTTCATAGGGGCTCACAACATCATGACCGAGGCTCTCAAAGCTCTTCCTGAGTGTATGAAGCATCGCTCTGCCCTCTCTGAGCAGTGAGATTCGCCTCTCATCGCAGCTGCCCACAGCATATTCGGCGATCATCACGCGCATTGCTTTATAAGCTCCTTCTGACAAGCGTCTTTCCATGTTCAACAAGGCTCGCGAGTGCAAGCAGTATGTTCATGAAGTGATCATTGGACATTGATTTGCCGAGACTCTCCTCCCATTTCCTCTTCACTTCCATGAATTTTATTCTTGTCTTCTCGGAGATGGCGTCTATGCGATATCCGGCAGCTGCCACCTCACGCTCCGCTGGTTGGACAGGATGTTCAGCGACTTCCGCCTCAGGCACGCCGCGTGCCCCCCTCTCCTCAGCTCTGAGAGCGCCAACTGAGAATCCAAGCGCGTTTATTGCTCTTTTCACTGTTGCCAGTTTTATTGGCTTCTCTCTTCTCCTGTTCTCCTCCTCCAATATCTGTTCCGGTGTTATCTCTCCCCTCTCTATCTTATCCCTGTATCTGAGTATCCATGCAGGTGCTTCTTCCTTTCTTCTCCTCTTTTTTGCCTCTTCTCCCTCACCAGCCTCTCCTTCCTCACCAGCCTCTTTGCTTTCACTCACACTCACTTCCTCAGTTTGCTGGATTTTTTCTTCCGGAGCCTCTGCCTCCTCCTGCAAAGCAGCAGATCCCTCAGTTCCTTCATTTCCTGCGTGTGGTGCCACCGATGAACCGATCATTCCTCGCCGCCTGAGCTCCTCCACGGAGTATCCCAAGGAGTTGATCGCTCTTTTCACTGTTGCCAGTTTTATTGGCTTCTCTCTTCTCCTGTTCTCCTCCTCCAATATCTGTTCCGGTGTTATCTCTCCCCTCTCTATCCTATCTCTGTATTTCAATATCCATGCAGGAATGCATGTTTTTCTTTTCATTTCCCTCATGTCACGTTACAACGGGCTTCCTGCTTGCACCCGGCATGTCCGCAGGCTGGGACAGCCTTTGCTTGTTTGTAAAACAAGAGAAAGATAATATAAAAATAATATAAATAACGTCCACGCTCATGGCCTGCCGATGGAAGGAGAGCCTCCTGCCCGGAGGCTGCCCGTCGCACATCGTGGCGCTGCGATATGCTTTTTGCCCATCTGCTTCGTGTCCTCCTCTCCGACCGCGCACGCAACAGGTCGGCGGGCGATGTGGAGATGTTCCTCGGCGGATATGAAAACGCCTATTTTTCGCAGATATTCAGATGCAAATCCGTTTCCGAACACTATGAGGTCTATCAGGTCGCCCACCTCATCTATATCAGTGCTGAAGAAGAAGGAATCATATATGCATACGGACATTCCTCTTTTCTCCGCGCACTTCATATGCTCCAGAAAGCTTATTCCGCAGCTGAAGCTGAAAATTGATGCAGCATTCGGGTTTCTGAGAGAAATAGCATTTGTTCCTCCTCTTCTTCCCGGGACTATCACGATATCCGCATCGCATCTCAGCACATCATTTATATGCACATTCCTGACGAGCGGCAGGTCTGACATCATGACAAGCACACGGGATTCTCTCTCCGATCTCTCTGATGAGGTCTCATCAGAGGTCTCATCAACATCACCGAGAACAACTCCTTTCAGCACTTCGTTCAGTTCTCCAAAATCCTCACGGAACTCCAGACGGAGATTGGACGGTTCAATGACGTTCTCTCTCAGCTGCTCCGCATCTCCTCTCACAATCACAACAGCCTCTTCAACATCAGACAATGAGAGCGCATGCAGCACATCTTTCAGCATGCACAGTGCGAGCTCCTCTCTCTCCCTCACGCTGAGAAAAGGATGAAGGCGGGATTTTGCCCCCTTCCATTTGAAAGGTAAAACTGCTTTCGCGCACATCTTCCGCTCCTTGAAAGGAGGAGCACCCCATATATTATTTGCATTTTCAGCGCCCGTCAGCATTTCAGAGGCATTTCACCGCGTTCTGAAGCATGTGAAGTGTGTGAAGCGTGTGAAGCATGTGAAGCATGTGAAGCATGTGACTGATGAGACGCAGCATATATTATTCAGCGGCCTTTAAATAAGGAGGATGCTGAAGGAGTGGAATGTAGTTGTGGTGGCGGAGAGCGGCTCTGAGAAGCAGTTGCTTGAGTCTCTCTCTGAGGATGGCGATTTCAGGCGCTCCGGGTTCAGGGATGTGTTGGTGGGTCTCGTGCCCGACATCTCTGATTTCCTTGAGGAAGCGGAGAGCGGAAGATATCGCGGATTGAGCAGGGTGATACCGGTTGAAGATACTTTTTTTGTATCGCCTGACAATTTGATAGACATACTGAAGAAGAAAATTGAGCGATATATTGATGAGATAGAGCCTGGAGACACATTTGCAGTGCGTGTTGAGAGGCGAGGTATGAAGGAAGATATATCAGGCAGGGTTGTTGAGAGGGAAGTTGGAGGGTATCTCTATGATCTCATAGAGAGAATACACAGTAAGAAGCCGAAGGTTGATTTGAAGAATCCTGACAAGCTCATTGTCATAGAGATCATAGGGAACAGATGTGGTGTGGGCTTTATCACACGGGAAATGCGTGAGAAATATAGTGTGATAAGAGTGAAGTAGATCACACATCATCACCGCCACATCATCACCGCCGCATCAAAGGCGGTCGGGTGAGAACAAGCGGAGAGGGGAAAACGATGCTGAGTATGGATGAAATCATTGAGAAGATTGATGTGACGAGGTATTCAGTGACCAAGATGGTGCTTGTTCCCATTGTGATATTTCTCATCGCAATTTCCGCGCTTGGATACATGCATTTCAGCACGGGCTCGCCGGTCAAACTTGGAATGGACTTCACAGGCGGGACTGTTGTGAAGTTGAAGGTTGTGGAATCTGAAGATGTGATCAGGGAGAAGCTTGCGCAATTTCCGCTTGAAAGCGTCAGCAAGTTTGAGGAGGAGGGCGGCGTTTCAGGTGTGATGCTCATGTTCGGTCCCATGAGCAAGGAGGAGAAAGAGAGACTGAATGAGACTTTACACAGAGAATTCGGCGGCGCGTTTGAGATTCCGAGCGACATAAGCGGGGTTGTCGGGGAGAGATATCTCGAGCAAGCGGTGAATGCTGTGCTGATAGCGTTTTTGGCGATGGCATTTGTCGTTTTCATTGTGTTCAGAACTCCTGTTCCGTCAGTCGCAGTCATATTGTCAGCACTTTCTGACATTGTCATTGCAACTGCATGTATGAATCTCGTATCAATAGAGCTCTCTCTCGGCACAGTGGCGGCGCTTCTCATGCTCATCGGTTACTCTGTTGACTCTGATATTCTGCTCACGATGAAGGTGATCAGGGGGAGAGGCGAACTAAACGACAGAGTGAGGAGTGCGATGAAGACGGGGCTGACCATGACATCAACCACTATCGGAGCGGTGTTTGCGATGTTTTTCGTGTCAACTCTCCTGCCCCTGCTGTGGCGCGGATTTCCGACAATAGAAATGCTGAGGGACATTTCAGTCGTGCTTCTCTTCGGACTGACGGTCGATCTGATGAACACATGGATGATGAATGCGGGCATACTCAGATGGTATATCATGAGAATTGAAACAAAGAAAGCCGCAAAATACATGGCGTCTGCACCAGCCGCCACATCATCTGCTCTTTCAGGTCATACAGCGGGATCAACAGCTCAGTCGGCGGGAAGGCAAAAAAATGTGAAAAGGCGGAAAAAGAGGAGGAGATAAGCGCTCGGGTTCATCTCAGCGCTGCGAGCATCGCCTGCCCGCGAGCATCGTTTGCATGTGAGTTTGAGAAAAGCAGTTGATAATAATAATAAAATGAGAGAATAGGAAAACTGAGGAAATGAGTGAAGATAAGGAGACGATCGTGAAAGTGCTGAATGTGAGCAAGGAGTTCAATGGAAACAGGGTGTTGAATGATGTGAGCCTTGAGATAAAGGAGGGAGAGACGCTCGGGCTTCTCGGGAGGAGCGGCGCTGGAAAATCAATACTGTTGCACATGATCAGGTGCACAAAAGAATATGCGCCGACGAGTGGAAAGGTGATATATCGTGTGGCGATGTGTCCATCATGTCTTGATGTGCAGCTGCCGAGTGCTGCTGGTGAGGAATGTGAGCGATGTGGGAGCAAGTATGAGCTGCGTGAGATAGATTACTGGAACGAGACCGACAAGGATGTGAGGAGGGCTCTCCGCCGTCGTATTGCGATCATGCTTCAACGCACATTCGGGCTTTATGGTGAGGAGACGGTGATGCACAATGTTCTTGAGGCACTTGAGCGCCGTGGATATCCCTCAGGCAAGCGTCTTCGCCGTGCATTTGAGCTGTTGAAGTCGGTGAACATGCTTCATCGCGTGACATTTCCCGCGAGGGACCTGAGTGGAGGCGAGAAGCAGAGAGTCGTGTTGGCGAGGCAGCTCGCACTTGACCCCATCATACTGCTCGCAGATGAGCCCACGGGAACACTTGACCCCGAGACTGCAAAGCTCGTGCACAGATCGCTTAAAGATGTTGCGGGGAGAGGTATGACGATGATAGTGACATCTCACTGGCCGCATGTCATAAGGGACCTTGCTGAGAATGCGCTGTGGCTTGAGAGTGGTGAGGTTGTGGCATACGGACCTGCGGATAAGATCGTTGAGGAATTTGAGAAGGAGATTGAGGACATAGGCAGGGAGGAAGAGGTGAAAATAGGTGAACCCAAGATAAGGGTGGTTCACTGCAAGAAATACTACTATTCGCTTCACCGCGGCATTGTGAAGGCTGTTGATGATGTCTCCTTTGAGGTGCATGAGGGCGAGATATTCGGTCTTCTCGGAAAGAGCGGCGCCGGTAAGACATCGCTTGCGAGGATAATTGCGGGAATAGATTCGCTCACAGGAGGTTCTGTCCTTGTCCGTTCGGGGGATAAGTGGATAGATGTGGGAAGGCAGGCTGAGAAAGGAACATGGATATCGTGGGCAGCGACCACACCTGGAAGAGGGGAGGTGCTGAGCCATGTGGCGATGTTGCATCAGGAATATTCGCTTTATGCGGGAAAGACTGTGTTTGAGAACCTGACAACATGCATCGGACTGCGGCTTCCCGAGGAGCTTGCTAAGATGAAAGCCAAATTCGTCCTCACGGGAGTTGGATTCACTGAGCAGGAGGCTGAGAAAATCCTGAACAAGACGCATGACGAGCTGAGTGTCGGTGAGAGACAGAGAGTTGCGCTCGCACAGGTGCTTATGAAAGAGCCTGACATCGCAATTCTTGATGAGCCAACGGGAACAATGGACCCCGTCACCAAGAAATATGTTGCAACAACAATAAGAGCAGCCCGCGAAAACCTGGGTGTCACATTCCTCATCGTAACGCACGATATTGATTTCGCTTACGATGTCTGTGACAGGATCGCACACATGAAAGACGGTAAAATAGTGAAAATGGAGGATTTGAGAGGAAAAGCATCATAAATGGAGTTGTGGACAGATGCCAGTGGGTAGAGAGACGCAACTTGTCATCTGCAGGAAAGGAGTCGGTCTCGGTCTTGGCGGCGGACTGGCACAGCGAGGCACATTTGCAAAAGCACTCAAGACAGATGTGGTCGCGGTTGCCATGTCTCCCGGCTCACGGCATGTGCCAAAGCCTGTCTGCGAGATAACAACAGAGCTGCGTGACAGAGGCATAAACGTGAGCGAGCTCGTGCTCAACGCGGGAGACGGCATGCCAGCTGATGCTCCTCTCATAAGCGGGGGTCATGGTGTGGTCTTCGGTATGGAGCCTCGTGAAATAGAATTCATGAGCAGACATAAACTCGCACTCCTCCATCACGGAAATGTGAAAATGCACTTCATATACAAGGTGAGATTCGTACTGAAGCGCGTGAAAATATATGCAATCGTCCTCTGCCAGTGCCCGGTGAGCTTCAGTGATTTTGAGGATATAGGCGTGAGCACAATCCGTAAAGACGGAGAGACCACAGGAAAACTCGTTGATATAGTGTCAGGTATCGTGCGACATGAGAGCTGCCCGCAGGAAAAACTGAATGAGATAGTTGCGAAAGTAAGAAAGTGGCTGAACATCATACAGAAAGAAGAAGCGGAAGAAAAGAAAAGAAAGCAAAGGAGTGAGAGGGTAAACTCATCGGGTAATGTAACCTCATAAACGCCATCCTGACGATGTCATCGCTCGGCATAATTGGAGGAACAAATTTCCTGGCCAAGTCGCTTTTTCTGTTTGAGCGTGTTGAGGAGCGTGAGATTGTTACAGAATACGGAAGCGTTCCGGTCGTTCTGAAGGATGAGGAAATCGCATTCATACAGCGACACGGCAGACATCACAACATACCACCGCACCGCGTGAATCATCACGCGAACATGCTCGCTTTCAGGCAGTTGGGAATTGAGAAGGTAATCGGTGTGACATCCGCTGGAAGCCTCAAAATGGAGATAAAGCCAGGATGCATCGTTGTGCCACATGATTTCATCAGTTTGTGCAATATACCCACATATTACGATGACAGATTGGTTCATGTGACCCCCAAACTCGATGAGGGGCTCAGACACACGATAATAAAAGTGGCCCGTGACCTCGCAATAGATGTGGTGGATCACGGCATATACTTCCAGACAGTCGGTCCTCGTCTTGAGACAAAAGCGGAGATAGCGATGATACGCAAGTTCGCGGACATAGTCGGCATGAACATGGCATCAGAAGCGACGCTCGCATGTGAGCTCGGCATAAAATACGCGAACATAAGCACAGTTGACAACTATGCGCATGGCATCACAGACGAAGAACTGCATTATGAGGATATCGTCAATCACGCTTCAAAACGGGAAGACCTGCGAAAACTGCTTCTCGCCATCATAGAAACGATTGACTGCTGACCTCCTGCAACAGGAAACCCGGTTTGCGACCTCCACACACTCGCACCGCTGCGGGCATGGGGACTCTGCGAGCCTGCCAAAGCTCTTTTCTGCTGAGCCTGCTGAGCCCGCTGAGGGGGATGCCGGGATGATATGGGACTGAGCTGGAGGAGGTCACATACTCCGCGGGAAGCCGAGCGGATATTAATATTAAAGTATTAAAAGAAGTGAATAATAGGAGGGGGATGTAAAATGTTGGTATCGACAACGCCGACTGTGGAAGGTAAAAAAATTGTGAAGTATTTGGGTCTTGTGAGTGGAGAAGCGATAATGGGTGCAAATATATTTAAGGACCTGTTTGCGGGGATAAGGGATATTGTGGGAGGAAGAGCGGGAGCATATGAAAAGGAGCTGAGAAAGGCAAAGGAAATAGCGATAAATGAGATGATAGAAGAAGCAAAAAAGCTTGGTGCGAACGCCATTTTAAGCGTTGATTTGGATTATGAGACAGTGGGACAGAGCATGTTGATGGTGAGTGCAAGTGGAACAGCTGTTGTCGTAGAATGACAATAAGGCGGCAATTGCTTCTTTTCCCCGTCGGAAATATCTGGCTCAGCTGCGCTTCGCTCGGCATACCCGCCAGTTAGCCAGTTGGGCGAAACTGACCGCCAGAGAGGCAGTAGATGAGAAGATGAGATTGAAAGAGGTAACAACCAAACTTCAAGAAATTAAAAATAAAGGTTTCATCCAATCACTGAGGAGGGGTTCCACAGGAATTGGATATACTTTTGAAACTCTTTTTGGTGTGCAGGAGAATAATATTCCGATCCCAGATATCGGGGGGAGGGTTGAAATAAAAACTATAAGGAGAGATTCTCAATCTTTAATTACACTTTTTACCTTCAATCGTGGAGTTTGGCATATTAAACAGAAAGAACTCGTACAAAAGTACGGCTGTATTGATGAAAAAGGGAGATATGCTCTAAAAAACACGGTATGGAAGACCAATTCCACAGGGAATATTCTTGGATGTGGATGAAAACAAAAACACTATCCATTTAGTTGACTCAAAAACAAAGAAATCTTAGCTACATGGGACGTTTATGTTATAGTTGGAACATTTATGACAAAGTTAAGCAGATTGTTGATAATTATAGCTGATAGAAAAGTTGAACAGGGTGAGGAATATTTCCACTACAACGAAGCCTATTTATTGACGGATCCAAGTCCTCGAAATTTTTTGAAAGCATTTAAAAATTCATTAATAGGTATTGATATCAGAATGCAAAGAGAGTGGAGCTCTAAGAAACAGAGGAACCGCATTTCGTATCAAAGAAAAAGATTTAATGGAACTTTACAAGCATAAAAGGAGGCTTATTTGAAATGCAAATAATGACAAAAAAATATAGAGATGAGACTTGGGATTTTCGAACCGCAAATACAAAACAGTATACTCATTGCTTCCATCCGTACCCAGCAATGATGATCCCTCAGGTCGCCGGACGAATTTTAGACGAGTTCGGGAAAGAGGCTAAACTTCTATTCGATCCATACTGTGGCACAGGGACCTCATTGGTAGAAGCAAATCTAAGAGGAATAAATGCTATTGGCACAGATATAAATCCATTAGCACGATTAATTGCAAAAGCTAAGACAACAGTGATCCCGCTCAAATCATTGGATTTGTATTTGGAAGATTTTAATGACTTTGTATTTTCAATACAACTGGGAAAAATAAAAACCAAACCTGCTATCCCCAATTTTGAGAATATTGATTATTGGTTTAAAGAAGAAACCCAATATTGGCTTGCTGTCGTTAAAGAATATATTGAACAGATTAAAGATAAAGACATTCAGGACTTTTTTAAGGTGGCATTTAGTGAGACTGTGCGAGAGGTTTCATTGACAAGAAACAGTGAATTCAAGTTATACAGAATGACCAAAAAGCAAATAGAAAAATTCAATCCAAATGTTTTGTCCGTAATGATTGATAAGTTAATACGGAACAGAAACGGAATGGCTGAGTATATCCGTTTAAAAAACAACAAAGCAGAATCTAAAATCTATGATTTTAACACAGTTTATAAAATTCCTGAAAGCATACTCCCATCGGAAAGTGTAGATATAATAATAACTTCACCTCCCCACGGAGATTCAAGAACCACCGTGGCTTATGGACAATTTTCACGATTGAGCAATCAATGGTTGGGATTTGAAGAATTAAACGAAGTTGATAAAAAGGGTATAGGAGGCTTAAGGAGAAGAGTAATTAAAAGTTTTGATTTTGAACCTCTTGATGAGGTAATATCAAAGATTGCAGATATAGACAAAAACAGAGTGTATGATGTAATATCTTTTTACATAGATTATGAAAGATCAATAAACAATGTTTCTAAAATAGTTAAAAAAAAGAGGAATAGTAGCTTATGTGGTGGGCAACAGGAGGGTAAAAGGAATTGAAATACCAAATGATGAGATAACAAGAGAGTTCTTTGAAAGAGAGGGATTTGAGCATATAAAAACTATAATAAGAGAAATTCCAAATAAAAGGATGCCTAAAAGAAATAGTCCGAGTAATATAGCTGGAGTAACAGATACGACAATGAATCACGAATACATAGTCATTTTGAGAAAGGGGAAATAATATGACATCGCCTGTGAACACACGGTTACGCTCCGCCTTGGCAGCAAAGCCGAAATTCGTATGTCCGACACTCGTTAGCATAAATTTGCCTTGTGGGAGGTGAATAAATGAACAAAGAGTTGGCGGAAATAATAAGAATATATGCCACGAAGTCAGACAGAGAACTGAATGAGTATCTTTTAGGAAAATCAAAGAACAAGCCGTTTTGATAGACCTAATTACAATGTACATAAATGACAAGAATTCCTCTACATTATGATCTGACAGTGACAATTGCGGGTTATACTCGTACAGAAGGTAAAATTATAATAGATATAAACAGAATGTTTATGGAAGACCTCTAATGTGTGAAGCAAAAACAAAACATGTAAGAAGTGATAAGAAACGCAAATTAAATGGCGGTGGAAATTTGATTATACTCACGAACATTTGCAAAGAGATTTAAAAGAAAACCTACATATGTCAGTTAGTGGATTTGTTGATGGAAGGCTAATATATATTTTGGAGTTTCCTTTCAGGTGTAATTCTTTTGCTTCAAAGTTAAGGCAACAATTGAATAGGAGATTTCCCAATGGAGATGTAAGAGGACAGTTTCTCAGGAGTGCAAATTTTGATTATAGAGATTTTATGGAATGTGATGATCTAAGAGTGGTTTTTTGTCTCTCTAAATCAGAACTTGAAAAATACAGAAATAATATTGTTAAAGGATTTTATAGATTTTTAATGGAGGTGGCTCCGGATGATTGAGGATTTCCTTGATAAGGTGATATGCGGCGATGCTCTGGAGACTCTAAAAAAATTGCCTACTAATTAGACATGGGTATAACATCCCCCCCATATAACAAAAGAGAAAATAAGAAAGGATGGCTGGTGGACAAAGTAGTATACACGGGTGCAACTGATAATCTTCCAGAAGAAGAATACCAAAGGATTCAAATTGAAGTATTGAATGAACTTTACAGAGTTATTAAACCAGGTGGCTCTTTTTTCTATAATCATAAACTACGATGGGAAAGGGGATTTATGCTACATCCTATGGATTGGTTAAGAAAAACAAAATGGGTGATAAGGCAGGAGATAATTTGGGACAGGATGATCGCTGCAAATATAAGAGGATGGCGTTTTTGGCAGGTAGAGGAGCGCATATATTGGTTGTATAAACCGGAAGGGAAAAATATCATTGGGAAAGAATTAAAACCGAGGCATGCGTTGCTTACATCTATCTGGCGTTTCCCACCTGAAAACAATAATCCGCATCCCGCTCCTTTTCCTATTGCATTACCCGTAAGAGCTATTTACTCCATTATGGATGAGAAAAGTGATGGAATTATAATAGATCCGTACTGTGGTAGTGGTACAACTCTTGTTGCTGCCAAAATATTGGGTTATCATTACATAGGAATCGACATATCTAAAGAATATGTAGAATACAGCATTAAAAGGTTGAAAAATTATAGAAATGAGATTAAGGCAGTTGAGGAAGAACTATCAAGACATGTGGTCAGGAAAACTTTTAAGGAAAGGAAGGAAAAAGGAGAATTTGTTGGAAGACATAGAAAAGTAAATAACCAAAAATTCTCTCTTACATTGTTTGAATATCAAGAAAGAGGAGATCATCATGAATAAGCAAACTTCCGATAACAGCGGAATACAGCTATGCTTCGCTCTCAGGCAAAGCCGAACTTCGCATTTTACGGGTCTATTAAAATTTAACCATTAGAAGCCCAAGAGGAAATCTTTGGCAAATTGTGAGGGATAAATATATAAAAATTCACAAACCAAGAACAAAACCAAGAGGTGTGGAGATAACCAAAGAAGCTTTATCAAGTTTAGTTAAGGATAATTTATCTAGTTATCATAAACTGGCAGAAGACAAAAATAGACTATAACCCTATAAAAGATGGGTGGATTACTGGAGGGAAGATTAAAATGAGAAACAACAGAAGAAAAAGGAGAACTAAAACAAGTTCCTTTGGTTCTCCTGGCAGAATAAATCATGATTCCACGCTTTTTTACACAAGCAAATTATATGAAGGACTTCCTAAGGAACAGAAAGTTAAATATGTGGAGAATCCCATTCCTCCTCAATTTTTAAATAAAATATTTTGCAAGTCCTCCGAAAAAATGGAAGAGTTGCCTGATAACAGCGTTCATCTAATGGTAACTTCACCACCTTATAATGTGGGAAAAGAGTATGATAGAGATTTCACGCTCAAAGAATATCTGGAATTTCTGAAAAGAGTGTGGAAAGAAGTTTACAGGGTGCTTGTTCCTGGGGGTAGAGCATGCATCAATATAGCGAATTTGGGAAGGAAACCTTACATCCCTCTTCACGCATTTATTGCCAAAGATATGTTTGAATTGGGTTTCCTGATGAGAGGAGAAATTATATGGAATAAAGCATCTTCTGCGAGCCCATCTACGGCGTGGGGTTCCTGGCTTTCCCCTGCAAATCCAACTTTGCGAGATATTCATGAGTATATTTTGGTGTTCTCCAAGGGCACTTTTTCAAGAGGGAATACAAATAAAAGAAAAAGCACAATTTCAAAGGAAGAATTTCTTGAGTTTACTAAGAGTGTCTGGACGTTTCCTGCTGTATCAGCTAAAGAAGTGGGACATCCAGCTCCTTTTCCTGTTGAGCTGCCATACAGATTAATTCAACTTTATACTTATGAGGGTGAAGTTGTTTTGGATCCATTTATGGGAAGCGGACAGACAGCAATCGCTGCAATAAAGACAGGAAGACTCTACATAGGATACGATATAGAAGAAGAGTATGTGAAACTGGCAGAGAGAAGGATAAAGGAATATAATAGTATAATAAAATATAATACTAAATTTAAATTCATGAAAACAAATGATGAGTGAAACAATGTATAACAGCAGAAGAGCAGTGATTTGCACCTACGCCCCGCTTTTTTTACAAAAAGATATCCTATGGTTAAAAAGAAGAGAGCCGAAATATCGGATAAACCGGTAGGATAAGGGGAAGAAGATGAGAAGTGAGAGAATTAGAAAGTCCAAACTTACGACAGGGATTTTCAAATAAAATCCACTCAGAGCGTTGCAAGTGGAATGACTGATTTGGGAGAAAAATGGCGAATATGGTATTCCGAATAAAGGCTTTGAAGTTCTTGAGATCGGTCCCGGGACTTTAACAAATCCTCTTTCCGAAAAAGTCGGGAAAATCACTTGAAAGAATGGAGCGATTTTCCATATTGCGTCATATTTCTGCCTTTCGGTAAAGACAAAATAGTTAAGGAGGCTTTTGAGGATTTTGAGGAGATTTGCAAGGAAAAATAGGGGCAATTTGAAATGCGGATTATTTTACTTAGAGCGCATCCCAAAACCCTCCATAATGATAGAAGCTGCCAAGTAGAGCATGCCATGAAAGAAATCTCCAGGACTTCA
>JAOQIN010000030.1 GCA_026134085.1 Candidatus Methanoxibalbensis ujae | reverse complement strand
GCGCGGTTTTATAACTATGCATAGCGGTTGAAGCCTTGAAGCATGAAGAGGAATCACAATCTTTCATCTGAAATTTCGGACGCCTCTGAAATTCATTCGCCACCTGCATGGCTGAGAGAGCTGGTAGGACTGTAGTGTTCCTTCAATGAGAAATCAGAGGGTTTATCACCACATTATATATCTGCTCGTAGAATACTAAAGCGGGGAGCCTGTTGTCTCATACTCCATTTCACCTTTGATAATGGGGCAAGTTCTTTCAACGAAGCAGAAACCTCCCCTCACTTCAGTGAGGTGAGAAGGTCACTTGCACTTCACATTGTTTCTGCACCTGCTTACCTGTTGCGAGCATTGTTGAGAGCAAGCGACAGTCCATTTATTGCAGGAGGGCCTGAGATGCATTGTATATGAGAATCTGACTTGAAGGTTGAGGTGAGTAAAGAAGTGAGGAAATATAAGTCTGCATGCGATCTGAGCGCAAATTGTTGTGCAGAAGAGGGGGATGTTGATGAGAACGAAGATAAAGCGATGTGTTTCATGTGGTAAATACACGCTTGAGGACATCTGTCCATCGTGCGGTGCGAAAACAGTGAATCCTCTGCCACCACGTTTCTCACCTACAGACCGCTACGGCAGATATCGGAGGATGCTGAAGAGGATGACAATGAAGGAATGAAGGAGTGTGCCGCTACCCGGCGGTGTCAGGGTTGCTTCTGCAACAGACGCCTCATCGTGCTGCGGATGTTGTCGCAGAAAAAATTGCAGGTGTGCGTGTGTTTATATATTATGGGAGGAATGTATAAGTGTGAGAAGGTGAAAACATGAGAGAGATACAGGTTCATGAGTTAAAGAGGGTGGAATTGAAGAATCCTGTTATGATAGAGGGTCTGCCGGGCGTTGGGAATGTCGGAAAGTTGGTTGTAGAGCACATGATAGAGGAATTGAAAGCGGAAAAGATAATAGAGATATATTCGTGGTATTTTCCACCGCAGGTGTTTGTGAACGAGGACGGCACGGTTCGCCTCTGCAAGAACGAGATATATGCATGGAAATCTCCAAAGTTGGACATGCTCATACTCAGTGGTGACCAGCAGAGCATAACGAACGAGGGTCATTACCTGCTCACCGAGACTTATCTTGACATAGCGCAGCGTTATGGTGTGTCTCGCATATTCACGCTCGGCGGATACGGCATCGGACATCTTGTTGAGGAGCAGAAGGTCATAGGTGCAGCGAATGACAGAGAGCTCGTTGAGGAGATGAAGAACTTTGGCATTGAATTCATGGAGGAGGAGCCCGGAGGAAGCATTGTAGGCGCATCAGGTCTGCTGCTCGGACTTGGTAAGATGAGGGGGATCCCAGCAGTATGCCTGCTCGGTGTGACTTCTGGCTATCTCGTTGATCCAAAGAGCGCTCAGGCAGTTCTCCGCGTTCTCTGCAGAATTCTCGGCATTGAGATGGACATGCAGGCACTTGAAGAGCGTGCCAAGGAGATGGAGCGTGTGGTGGAGCGATTGAAAAAGATGGAGCAGGCTCAGGCACCTGTGAGGATGGATGAGGAACTTGAATACATAAGGTGAACTGCTGCCCGACTGCTAAACGCTGACATCAGCGGAAATGAATATGGATCGAAGATATATATTTCCTCCACTCACACTACCTTTCTTCATTTTCCTTTTCACCCTCCCCTTCCTTTTTTTCTCCTTTATGTTCGCAATTGTCAGTGTGGGGCGAGCACTTGGATTCTCAGCACTTCAGATCCTTCTCATACTGTATGCAAGCCTCATAGGCAGCCTTATAAACATACCGGTAAAGGAATTTGAGCACCCGGTGAAAGTTATACGGGAATATTCATTCTTCGGCATAAGATATCGGATACCAGTGATTCATTCTCAGAGAACAGTTCTCGCAGTAAATGTAGGCGGAGCTGTAATACCCGTCATAGTTGCGTTATATCTGCTGATTTCATCACTTTTACCTCATATTCAGATTTTTCTGCTCGCCTTTTTTATCGTGACCGCAGCATCATATGCATTTGCAAAGGTGATAAAGGGAGTTGGTATCATAATCCCCGCTTTCCTCCCTCCATTGTTCGCATCAATCGCATCGCTTATCGCTGTGCTGCAATCACCGCAGAATTTTTCCGTCATGCCCAAGATCGCGTTCACATCAGGTGTTTTCGGCGTCCTGTTCGGTGCCGATATATTGAATATGCGGAAAGTGATTCGTATGGGGGCACCGATAGTGAGCATAGGTGGTGCAGGCGTGTTTGATGGAATATTCCTGACGGGCTTCATGAGTGCTATGCTCGCATTGTTGTTTATGTGAGGCATTGTTGTTTATGTGAAATATCATTATTGGTATTGGCATTGGGATACATGGGAAAATGAGAGCAGGATGCGAAGCGGGAAAGAGGTGATATAATGGCGAAGGTGTATCATGATGAGGATATAGACACAAAAATTCTTGAGGACAGGACGATCGCGATAATAGGCTACGGAAATCAGGGAGAAGCGCAGGCGAAGAACCTGAGAGACTCAGGCATTTCTGTTGTCGTGGGCGTTCGTGAGGATGGAAACAGCTGGAAAAGGGCAAATGCAGACGGCTTTCGTGTGCTGCCTATAAGCAAAGCAGCTGAGGAGGGAGATATAATACACATGCTCGTCCCTGACGAGGTGCAATCAAAGGTATATGATAAGTATGTGGCACCGCACATGAGCTATGGAAATGCGCTTTCGTTCTCACACGGCTTCAACATATATTTCAGATGGATAAAACCGCCTGAGAATGTGGATGTGCTTATGGTTGCACCGAAGGGGCCCGGGTTCATGGTCAGAAAGCTGTATGAGGAGGGTTTCGGCGTTCCTGCGCTCGTGGCTGTTGAGCAGGACTTCACGGGCAATGCGCTTGAAATCGCTCTCGCAATGGCGAAAGCAATGGGACTCTCCCGTGCCGGCGTCATAAAGACGACATTCTACGAGGAAACAACTTCTGACCTGTTCGGCGAGCAGGTTGTGCTCTGCGGTGGCGTTACAGCACTCATTGAAGCAGCTTATAAGACGCTTGTTGACGCCGGATATCAACCTGAAATAGCATATTTTGAGTGCCTTCATGAATTAAAACTGATTGTTGACCTCATTCAACAGGGTGGCATGGAATATATGTGGAAAAATGTGTCTAACACAGCGGAATACGGCGGCAGAACACGTGGAAACAGGGTTATCTCGGCGCAAGTGGTTGAGGAAATGAAAAAAATACTTGAAGAAGTGCAGAGCGGAAAGTTCGCGGAAGAATGGCGCAGTGAGAGCGAGCATGGAATGCCATTCCTCAAAAAAGCAAGAGAAGATGGCAAAAAAAAGGACATAGAAATCGTCGGTGAGCGCATAAGAGCCATGTTCAAACTGTGATCTCATCGCAGCATTCTAAACTCAATAAACTCAATCATTCATTTTTATCACTTTTTTCTCATCACTTTTTTCGCACGCTCACATGGTATGACCTCAATGCGCGCATCTGCAAATCTCGCTCTCAGCTCTTTGCCCTCATACAGCCTGTCAAGAAAAACAGCAAGGGCAGCAACCTCAGAATGAGGCTGATGACCTACCGCAACATTCCAGTCCGCAATTTCAAACACATCACGGGGCACTTTTTCAGCACCAACAATCACCATAAGGGGCGAGGTGCTGGCTTCTTCGCGTATTTCGTCAATAATGTCAAGAATATTTATGCCATACATTGTGAGATGACATATTTTGCCTCCTTTTTCCTTCCACTCTTTAATCATTCTCCTCCAATTTTCAACAGTTTCAATGAAAAAATCACCACCCCACCGCGCCGACACATCTGAAATGCTGCGTTTCACATGCTCATCCTCATTTGTGATGAACATTCCCCTCGCTCCGAATGCTCTTCCCGTGAGTGCGACATGCGTTGTCACCCTTTTGTCCCTTTCAGGGCGGTGCCCGAGCCTGAGAATCACAATGTTCATCTTCGGAGAGGACGAATTCGTCCACACCTGCGGCCGAGACATCCACATTACATCGCAGCCCCGGCTCCTCTGGCTCCTCATCACCGGGCTTCTTCATGAGGGCTCATCGTTGCTGCGTTGAAGTCTGAGATGAGGACATACCGATCAACTCGCCGCTGTTGTCAAACACATAAACTTCTGCTCCCGTTTTGATGGACAGCTCATCTGCGAGTTTGCCGAAGAACTCCTTTAATTGCCTGCAATCTTCTCTTTTCAAACGCTCAACCAGTTCACCGACGCTGCTGAACTCAAAATTGAAATGCTCATGCGGGTTTACCTCAAGCATATCGCAGAGTTTTGCGGGCATTGTGAATATCACATTCCTCTTCGCATCTGACCTCTCAACAGCGTATCTGACGAAATTTCCTGCAACCACGATTTTGTCCGCCGGGAACTTAAGCTTCTCAACAGCGAGCCTCTTGCTTTTTTCACCCGTGCTAACGCCGAGCATGTCTTTCCTGTCTTTTATGAGGAAATCAATGACATGCTTGTAATCATCGTCAGTGTAAGGCTCAACGAATCCTGTGGCTCCGAATATTGGAATGCCCCCCTCTATTCCAAGCTCAGGAAGGATTGTTTTCCTTGCCACCTCCTCCCCCTCAGGCACAAAAATCTCTATTTCCATTCCTTTCTGTGAGTGTGCCGCCAGAGCTTCTTTCACATTTTCCTCAATGTTTTTCAGTATGTGCGGGTAGATATCCGGCATGCCTATTTTGCCGCCGAAACCCTCTTTTTTTATTGTTCCTATTCCCTTTCCCGCTTTTATTGTGAGTTTGGCAGCTCTCCGTGCCTTCGCGCATATCAGGAGGCCATTGAATGTGTCGTGCTTGTAATCGCCTGAATCAACACGGACGCACGCAACGCCTTCCCCCTCTTTTTTCGCTGCGCATTCAACTTTCAGCACAACTCTCACTCCAACAGGCGTGATCACATCAACGCTCCTGACCTCAGACATGCAGGTGAGAATGAGAGAAGCAGCCTTTGAAGCGGCAGCAGCGCATGTCCCTGTTGTATAGCCCCTTCTGAGCACTCTTCCATCATCAAGCAGGACAACACGCCCCTGTTTTATCTGTTCAACCAGCAGATCATATGCAAGCGGGGCTTTCCTTATAAGATGGTCCGGATATATCTTTCCTGATACAGGGTCTCTTATTCCTCTCATCTTCTCAACATTTCGCTTCTCCTATTTCGCTTCTCCTCATCATTCTTCACTTCTCCTCATCAATCACAGTTCACGCGAGATCTCAATTATCTCGTTTATTATCGCAACTGCCGATGGCGTGCCACCGCGAACTCCTCTCACGACGACTGCGGGGATGTCACTCCTCAATATCTCCTCCTTCGCTTCAGCAGCGTTTACGAAACCAACCGGTGTTGCGACGATGATGGCGGGCTTTATACCTCGCCTCACGAGTGCTGCGAGCTCTGTACATGCAGATGGCGAATTTCCGATCACCACTATGCCATCTCGCATCAAATTTTCTGCGAGCCTTATTCCCGCAGCAGTTCTCGTTATGTTCTCCCTTCTCGCCAGCTCCCATGCCCTTGTGTCGTTCACAAAGCATTTCACATGCTCATATTTTATGCCGGATCTCACCATTTCAATGTCGGTGACAACAGGCTTTCTCGCCTTTATGCACGCAGCTCCACGCTCAATTGGATTGAGATGAAACACAAGAAAGCGGAGAAGTGAGGGATCCGCATTTGCAAAGACAATGCGTTCTGCAACTCTTCGCTCGTAATTGTTGAAAGAACATACGGAAACAATCTTCTCAGCGATCGCCTTGCTCCTTATCCATATTGCCTCACTCGCACTGCTGCTTGCTGCCCATCTATTTTCAGCCCTTTTTTCCCTATCTTTCTTGCGGTCATAACCGTATTTTCTGTTGTAACCTCTGCGGGTGACCATCCACCTTCCGTTCCTGCCGAGCCTCTCTGTCATTGAACTGCCTATGACGATTGTTGTGGACATGTCAATTGACCCGAAAAAGCGTGGCAATTCAGCAAGTGTGGTGATGTTGACCTCGCAACCTTCCCTTTCAGCGTTTCGCACGATGCCAACAGGCGTCTTATCACCGCGGAATTTCATGAAAATCTGGTGTGCACGCTCAATCTGCGACTTTCTCGTTCGGCTACTCGGATTGTATATCACAACCACAATGTCAGTCATCGCCAGACTGACGAGCTTCTCCTCTATTTCAGCCCATGGCACGAGAAGGTCGCTCAGACTCACGACTGCAAAATCATTTGCCAAAGGTGCTCCGAGAAGTGCGGCTGAGGCGGATGCGGCTGTTATGCCCGGAATTATCTCAAGCTCAACAGTGTGATCAATCATTTCAGGCACAGTGTGATCAACCATTTCAAGCACAAGCCCGGCCATGCCATAGATTCCAGCATCGCCTCCTGAGACGAGAACAACATTCTTCCCTCTGCTCAGGTCTATCGCCATCCTCGCTCGCTCAACCTCATTGCCCATTTTGCTCATGATGACCTCCGCACGCTCCGGGATTATCTCCTTTATCAGCGAGATATAGCGCTCGTTTCCTATCACGATGTCAGCATGCGCAATCCGCTCCTTCGCCCGTCCGGTGAGAAGGTCCAAAGCACCGGGCCCTATCCCAACTATCGACAGCATCTCATCCTCCCTCTCCGCACATCCACAATCGCAACCGCCAGTGTAATTTTCCTGTCAAATGATCTTCTCTCAACTCTCAACATCCCGCCACCGCATGAGTCCCGACAGCCACTGCCACCCCCGCTTTCAGCAATATCTCCAATCGCACCGAGAATTGCGCAGGGTTCTGAAACACCTTTCACATTGAGTGCTTTCATTGCTGCCTTGCTCTCCGAGCGCACTTCCACGCTGTTTATCTCAGATCGAGAAAACACAAACAATGGAATGCCGAGGTCAGAAGAGACTGCTTTCAACGCCTCAGTCACCCTGAAATCCGCCGTGCACAGTCCTTTCACCTCTTCCTCATCTATTCCAAGCTCATCCAGAAACATGAGGATCGCCTGCTTGAGCTCACTCTCGCTGACATCCCTGTGAAAGCCCATTCCGATATACGCTTTTTGCCTATTCCTCATGGGTCGTTATCACTGCCTCCGACGACAGCTCCTCAGCGATCAGCCTCGCAAAATTGTTCGCACCTCTGTGCCCGTTCAACACGGGTATCACATATCTCCCATCCTCATCCATGCATATAACCCACGGATCTTCCGCCTTACGCCCCGGCTCTATCGCACGCACAAGCACGCCCATGGGAAGGATGCCGATTATGTTCTTCCCCGCTCTGAAGCTCTCCCTTATGGCACGATAGACGCTCCTCACCTTCCTGTCGGCATTATCGCACGAAAGCGCCTCCAAGCACACGAACTCCGCTTCAATCCCTTTCATCAGAAGAACATTTTTGACACGCTCTCCAACAGCCACAGATTTCTGGGCAAGCGAGAATATCTCAACTTCTCCTCTGTTTCCATCACAATCAAATGCATCACAATCAAATGCATCAGCAAATGCATCAGCAGGCACCGCAGCACCGCTTTTTTCGCCGCGAACGCTGTATAACATTGAGACACCCGACCTCCTCAGCACATCCCCCACAATTATCAGCGACTGACGCTCTATCCCCGCCTCACGCACCTTCTCCGCTATGTCCCGCAGTGTTCCTGTTATAACCTGCTCCTCTCCCCTCCACGATGCTTTATGAACCACCGCAACAGGAGTGTCTGGCGCATAGCCTCCACTGTCACGATCATCACGATCACTGTGACCATCACCATCACCATGATCCGCCAGCAGTTCAGATACTATATCCTCAATGAGATGCACGCCGAGGAAAATTATCATTGTTGCACCATGTCTCGCCAACGCTCTAAGACGCTCCCTCTCAGGTTTACCTGTTTTTCCATCCGGTTTCGTGATTATAATCGTCTGCGAAACGCCCGGCGATGTGAATTCTCTCTTGAGAAGGGCTGAGGCTGCGGAAAATGAAGGGACTCCGGGCACAACCTCAAACTCAATGCTTCTGGATGCGAGAAACTCAATCTGTTCCTGAAAAGCGGAGTAAAGACTGAGGTCGCCCGAATGCAGTCGCACCACTTTTTTTCCCTCTTTCACAAAATTCTCATAAATTGCAAAAAGCTCCTCCCTGCTCTTTCCGTGGCTGTTTATCAGGATGGCATCATCCCTCGCACACCTCAAAACAGAATCAGGGATGAGAGAACCCGCATATACAATCACATCCGCACTCTCCGTTTCCCGCTTCCCCCTCAAAGTGAGAAGTTCGGGATCACCGGGTCCTGCTCCGACAAATACCACTTTTCCGCGCTTGCCAGGCTTCCCGGCTCTACCGGCTCTACCAGCCATACACCTCACAACCTCCCCTCCTCAGCTCCTCCTCTCAGCCTCTTTCTCACCTCTCTCATCTCTCACCACGCTCAACCTCTCTCTCACCACTCTCAACCTACCTCTCACCACTCTTATCCCTCACCATGCTCAACCTACCTCTCACCACTCTCAACCTCTCTCCCACCACGCTTTACGATGAGCGTGGAAAGATAATGTCCGGGCGCTTTCATATCAAAGAGCCTCCCCATGATAAACTCCTGTGCATCAAATCCAATTCTGACGCAGAGAACAGCCAATCCGTCGCCGAGAGCATTCTTTATCAGATCCATGTTTTTTGGTTTGAGAAAAATCAATGAATCGGCGTTTTTTATAACATGCACAGCTCTTTCTCCACTCGCGTTTGGAACAATTGAGACAATTTCATCACCCTCGGCAACAGGAAGCTTAGCCAGTGCTGAGCATGCAGCGAAAGAAGGCACACCCGGTATGACCTCAACATCTTCAATCTCATCCTCGTCAAACAGCCTCAGAAATTTATAAAATGTGGAGTAGAGACTCGGATCACCAAGCGTGATGAATGCAACATCACAACATGAGACCCCCTCAGTCTTTTCAGTCTTTTCACCTGCTGAAAAATCACCTGCTGAATCATATTCATCCGCATTTGCATCTGCATCTCCATCCCTATCTCCATCCCTATCTCCATCTCCATCTCCATCCACAGACACACGACAGCGCTGCAAAACCTGTCTTTTGGCATGCTCCCAGTGCATTCTCAGTTCATTCTCATCTTTCGTCATCGGAAACAGTGGCTCCACGACAATCGGCTTCCTCTCACGCTCATCAAGCACCTTTTTAACAGCGAGAAGTGCCAAACTCCTTCTTCCAGCTCCCGAGCGCGGTGCGACAATTATTTCAACCTCCTTAAGCACTTTATAAGCCCTCAATGTGAGCAGTTCTGGATCTCCAGGTCCAACTCCCACACCATAAAGCTTACGAATCCTCATCTCGCCTCTCTCCATAAATCAAAAACACAGGATAAGATGGTGCAAGCGCGGTCTTCCCTCCCAGATCTTTCCCCCTGTTCAGGCATATATTCAGAATTTCAGGAGTAATATTCTTTTTTTTAAGCACATTTATTGCTTCAACAACAGTCTCAAGCCTTACAGCCGCAATTATCACTCTGCCTCCTGCTTTTAAATGTGAGAATGCATTCTCAAATGATTTTTCAAGGTTGTCAGTTCCTCCGAAGAAAATTACATCAAAATCATCAGACAGCTCAATCTCACTCATATCTCCCAGGATAAGCGCTGTTTTATCTTCCAATCCAAATCTCTTCAGGTTCTCTCTTGCGATCTCAAAGTTCTCCCTGTCCTTCTCCACAGAGGTGACATCACAGCCAAGCAGAGCGAACTCTATGGATACGCTTCCAGATCCCGCCCCGACATCCAGAACACGCTCATTCCCTCTCACCCGGGCCTTTGATACGATTATCGCACGCACTTCTTCTCTTGTCAAGCCCGCTTTTGAGCGCAGAAAAAGACTGTCAGGTATCCCGGATGAGATGTATTCCCAGTTCAGTTTCTCAACCCGCATATTTCTCGCAACCTCCTCCTCGCCTCGCCGATGGTCAGGGGATAGGGATTACCTGTCGGCATACCGTCCTTTTTGTGAAGGATCTCCATCATGTGAGCGACTCTCGGCAGTCTGAGATGAGAGTTTCTTATCGCTTCCACATCTGAAAACACATCTTCCGGTGTGCCTTCAGCGATTATCCTTCCCTCGCTCATCACATAAACTCGCTCCGCAAACAAAGGCACAGCATCTATGTCGTGCGTCGCCATGATCAATGTGATTTTCATCCTCGCACTCAGATTGTGCAGGAGTCTCATCACTGTGCTTGAGCTGCGAGAATCAAGATTGGATGTTGGCTCGTCAAGTGCGATGATCTCGGGATTCATTGCGAGGACACCCGCGATGGAGACAAGCCTCTTCTGCCCGCCGCTCAGGTTATCAGGACTCCTGTCCTTCAATTGCTCTATGTTGAGCATTTTCAATGTGTTGTTCACACGCTCCTCAACTTCGCTCTTTGAAAGACCCATGTTCCCCGGTCCAAAAGCAACATCATCCCATACAGTGGGCGCGAAAAGCTGGTCGTCAGGGTCCTGAAACACAATTCCAACTGTCTGTCTTATGTTGTCAAGGTTCTTCTTTGTGATCTCCTCCCCATTTATAAAAACCTTGCCCTTTGTGGGGAAAAGAATGCCGTTCAGATGAAATAAAAAAGTGGATTTCCCGCTGCCGTTCGAACCTATGATTGCAACTTTTTCACCCCTTCTCGCTGTGAAATTGACACCTCTCAGCGCTCTCGTCCCATCGGGATATGTGAAATGGAGATCCACTGTCCTGACTGCACATTCATCACACATTTTGATTCGTCAGTTCACAATCAGCAGCTCACAATCAGGCCTCACAATCAGCAGCAGCACCTCACAATCAGCACAGCACATAAAAAATAAAAATCAATGAACACGAGCCCAACAGTCAGTGCTACTATCGCAGTTGCCGTGAGTGCATCTTTCGCCGACATCGGTTCATGTTGAATGATCCGCGAATTTGCGGAGTATCCCCGTGAGAGCATTGCGATGTATACGCGTTCGCCGCGTTTAAACGCACGCAACATGAGCGCACCTGCTATGGTGCCAATATTCATCAGTTTCTGCCTGTAGCTGAGATTTCCAGCAAATCCGCACCGGGAGACCTGCGCACGATACATCCGCACAGCCTCCACCGAGAGCAGATGAACATATCGCAGCATCATGACAGCGATGTCAACCATGACCCCGGGCACCCTGAACCAGAGCATGGCCCTCACAGCATCATTGAGCGGTGTTGTCATCACAATTATGTTGAGCACGGAAACTGACGCGACTATACGCGTGAACAGCAGAACGGCGAAATGGAGAGACTCCTCATATATCCGCAGACCAAAGAACGATGCGATTTCCTTATCTCCAATCTGCGTCAATACATAAACCAGAAACACAACACCCGCAACTGAGAAAGGCATGACGATCAGACGATTCAGATATGTCCTGAGCGGTATCCTGAGAACTCCAATGGCGACAATTGTCGCTGTGATGAAGATGAAAAGAGGGATGATGACACATCTCATGAAAATGACGCCGACTATGAGCGCAAGTGCTGACAGGATTTTCACACGCGCATCAATCCGATGAATCACAGAAACCCTCCTCACAACCAGCCTCTCTATGTCCACATCATGAATCAGATCCGTGAAGCGCATCTCTCCTCGCTTTGCTCCTCGCCCGTCACTTCTCATTTATCGTCACTTCTCATTTATCGCTCCACGCTCTTCACCTGACGCTGCTTTCCTCTCCCTCAGCAGACGGATGTGATACCCTATGATCAACGCTGAGAAAAATCCGATCGTAGTTCCCACACCAAGTAACGGACCGCCAGAAAGCCACTCCATTTTTGTGCCCTCCCTTTCCACTCTTCTCTCTCCTCTCTCGCACTCACCACTCACTCTCTACTCCTCTCTCACTCATCTCATTCCCTGCTGTTCCGCCCAGACCTCCCAGACCTCTCAGACCTCTCAGACGCACCGGATGCAGATATATCAATCCAGAAGTATCCGACGATAAACCCCGCGGCAATTCCGGCAATTGTGAAACCGAGAGGTTCGCCGACGATGTCGGTGAGGAATGCTGGCAACACAGATGTCGTCTCTTTACCGACGGTGTCTGCTGCCATCTCCTCAACAATCGCATCTGTGCCATCCATTTCCCCCACCTCGCCCAGATGTCCGATGTATGCACAGATGACAAACGCGGTGGTTATTCCGACCATCAAAACCAGTGCTGTCATCGTAAACCTGTCAACAAAGTCAGACATGAGGGACATCACCTCCCATCCCAACTTCAAACAGATCGGGTCTCCTGTCTGCGATATACTGCACAATTCCCGCGCTGAATATGAACTCAGCAACTGCGAGTGGAAGCTGTGTTGGCATGTAGCCCGCTGAATACATCATCCAGTGCGAGACAACTGTATCGGGATTCAGCGATAATGCGAGCTGAAGCGCAGTCGTCAGATAACACACTATATCTCCCACGAATCCTGCAACGCCCGCTGACAGCCAGAGTGGCGCATTCATCTTCCTGAAAAGGATGTACAGCAGATAGCCGCTGAATGGGGCTGCGATACCCATTGACACAGTGCTTGCGCCGAGTGTTGTGATGCCACCATGCCCGATGAATATGTGAAAGAACAGCGCAATTGCACTCAAAACAACTGTCACAAAAGGACCGACGATTATCGCTGCCATTGGCGTGCCTATGGGATGCGAACATGAGCCAGTCACTGGAACAGGAATGTGCCACACCGCAATTATGAAAATCACAGCACCTATCATCGCAAGTATGGGCATATACGACGCATTCTCCTCCATCCTCCGCTTTATCCGCCACACTCCCACCGCAATAAAAGGCAGTGAAATAACATACCACACCAGACACCACATCGGCGTCAATATGCCATCAGATATGTGCATTATTCCGCACCACACATGCATGAAAATACAGTGATTTAAAAACATTATTGATAATTTTTTCGGAGATAACAGATATTATCTGGATGAATAACTTAATAACCTCACGGCAAGCGCTTTCTGCGCAGGATCGGGATTGGTGCGATGTCAGTTTTATTTAAAGAATTACGAAACTGTAAATGTGAGGCATCGTCACATCATTGTCGGGATAGACCCCGGAACAACAGTTGGCGTGGCGATCATGGACCTGAACGGCAGGCTGCTTGATGTGTTCAGCGCGAAGAACTGCTCATTCAGTGATATAATCAACAGGATAATATCTTATGGAAAGCCGGTTATCGTCGCTACAGATGTATCTCCGACACCATCAGCGGTCAGGAAGATGGGGAGCATCTTCGCATCTGTTGTGAACGAGCTGAAAGCCTCAATGACTGTTGAATACAAGGAGAAGCTGACTGCAAAATACGGATACAGATGCAAAAACACACACGAAAGAGATGCGCTGGCTGCATGCATTGACGCCTTCAACAGATATAAAAAGAAATTTGCACAGGTCGGCAAGAAAACGCCACCTGAGATTGAGGAGGATGTCAAGGCAATGGTTATCCGCGGCATTTCAATACAGAAAGCGATAAACATGCTGCTCAACAACAGCGAAAAAGCGGACTCGCACGACAAACAGAGGGCGGAAAGTGCCGATAAATCTGTCAACGGAAAGGATTATATTGAGCGATTGAGAGCAGAAATAAGGCAGAAAGATGAGGAAATAGAGAGATTAAAAGAATTTCAGGAGCGATTGAAATGCGAACTTGATTGTAAAAAGCGAGAAATAGCTGAATTGCATGAAAAACTGCGCAGCAGAATTTTTGAAATGAGGAGGGAAGTGATGCGGGAGCGCATTGTGAAGGAGTTGAGAGCTGAGATTTCGCGCTTGAAATCGCAATTAAAGAGTGTTCGTGAGGAGAATGCGCGTTTGAAGGATTTTATAAAGGAGCTCAAGGGGGAGATGGTGCATGAAGGTTTCATGCGTGTGAAGGTGTTGAGGAATTTCAGCAGGAAGGGGATTGAGGAAGTTGAGAGAAAGTTCGGATTGGAGCGTGGAGATGTGCTGTTTATTGAGGATGGCAGCGGAGCAGGGCCAAAGACAGCTGAGATGCTCGCTGAAAAGGGGGTTTCAGCAATCATATACGGGCGTGAACTCTCCCCCATCGCATATGAAAAGCTCGCTGAACGCGGCATATTCACATTTCATGAGAGCGAGATCCCTGTAAAACACCGAAGGGGAAGTGATTTCGCAGCTGTTGATGAGAAAGCATTGCGATGCAGAATGGAAGAGGAGCTGAGAAGAAGGACGAAGAAGCATGTTCTTTTCTCAATCTGAAAAAAACGGCAGGAGATCAGGAAATGAGCTCATCAGAATCGGGCGCGTGCTGTCTGCTTTGAGCTTGTTATGGTCGGGATGTGAACTGGAGATGTGAACTGGAGAGAGAAGATGTGATGAAAGTGTGATGGAATGATGTGTGTGATGTGTGTGATGTGTGTGATGAGGGGCAGCCTCAAAATCAGTATTGAGGACTGGGAAGCAATTTACGAGCGCATCCTGGAGGATTTTGGATTTGACAGGCAAAAAGACGAGGAGTCTGCGAGGAGAGCGAGTGAGATTCTATCAAGAAAGCTTTCAAGAGTGGGGAAGGACATTCACGATTTGGAGGGGGAGTTGATGAGGATAATTGAGGGGAATGAAGTCATTATATGTGGAAACTCGCATAATCTGGATGAAGAAATTCGCAGCACTGACACAGAGGGAAAAGTGATAATTTCTGCGGATGGTGCGACTTCTGTTCTGCTTCATCATGCCATCATACCTGACATAATCGTGACAGACCTTGACGGCTTTATTGCGGACATCATTTTTGCGAACCGTCTCGGTGCATTTGTTGTTGTGCACGCGCACGGTGACAATATGGAGCAGGTGCGAGATGTTTTGCCCGAGCTGAATGAGCGTGTTATATGCACGACGCAGAGCCGCCCTTCTGGCATCATGAGAAATTACGGAGGATTCACAGATGGCGACAGGTGTGCGTTTCTTGCAGTCCACTTCGGCGCTTCAAAAACACACTTCATTGGCTTTGACCTGAACGATGAGAGAGTGAGCGAGCGAAAGAGGAAAAAGCTCAAGTGGGCGAGGTGGTTGATTGAGGATGTCCTCGGGTTGAGCGTCGGGAGTTCATGGCGATCTCCTTAAGCGCTTCTTTTGAGAGGGGTCTGGGAACAACTGCATTTTGGTTTCTGTAAACATCTTCCGCGAGCTTTCTGAAGATCTGTGCTATATCTGATGATGGTGCATATTCAACAACAGTCATTGAGGCGATCTCACTCTCGCTTATGATCTTGCTGTTCGGTATGCTGCCTATCACCCTTGAACCTATGAGAGATGCGAATTTTGACACAGCCTGCGCATTTTCAAAGGAACCTCTCACATTGTAAATGATGCCGCCGAGCAGAGAGCCTCCTCTGGATGCGTATCTCACAATCCCCTTGCATATGTTATTTGCTGCGTATATTGCGAGAAAATCAGCAGATGTGACAATGTATACCTCAGATGCGAGACCTTCACGGAGAGGCATTGCAAATCCCCCACACACAACATCGCCGAGCACATCATAAAGCACCACATCAACACCTTCATACGCTCCAATCCTCCTGAGCAGATCAGTCGCGACAATCACGCCACGCCCGGCACACCCCACACCCGGCTCAGGACCTCCGCACTCCACACATAAAATGCCCATCCTCCCCTCATACACAACTTCACTCACATCTATCTCCTCATAACCCTTCACAACACCTCTCTCACGCATCACATCAAGAACTGTGGGAATCTCCTCATCTATCAAATTCCTCGTGCAATCTGCTTTCGGATCGCAGCCGACAACCATAACCTTCTTCCCCCTTTCTGCATAAACTGCTGCAATATTCGTAACAATCGTTGACTTGCCAATGCCCCCCTTCCCGTAAAACGCAATTCTCTTCATTCCCTCTCCTCATTTATCACCTCTTCATCAATACATATTACATATTTATCCCATCACGCATTGTGTCATCTGTCTCTCATTGTATCATCTGTCTCTCTCACCGCACAAACTCCCATAACAGCCACAGCAATGACTTCCGCCGCCCTTCCCATCCATCATATTCCATGATATTTGCAAACATCCTTACATTGCAAGTGCATTTCATTACAACTGCATGAATGACATTCAGTTTTGTCCTTCATCTCTTTGAGTCAGGCCAAAACAAAAGGAAATTTTCATTATCTCTTTCGCGTTGAGATGACGGAACTTCAATTTGTGATTTCGGTGCTTTGTTGCTTTAAGGAGGTATGGTTTCCTATGAAATGATTTATGAAGAGCGTGGGAGAAAGAAATATAAAGATAGAAACTGGAGAGAAATGAAAAACTCGTAGCTCGTGGCATATTCTTCGGATTTCATTGTCTAATATTTAGAGAAGTTAAGCAGAGGGAAGGTAACCATATGATGGGCATGAAGGTGGCGCGTTTACATGCTCATTGATTACAGAGAGCTTAATTGAGGATTATCCAAGCTTGTCAATTCTGGCTTATCCGCTTTGATATACGGGCTTTGATATACGGGCAAGTAAACAAAGCTATAGAGATGAGACCGCTAAGTTTTCACCTGAAATGGATTTACCATCCATGCGTTAAGTTATTCGGCTTCTCTTCCTTGCTCAGCTCTCCACGCCACCTCTGCTCTTTGTATGTAAAATCTGAAGCATCTTTCAATCCTACCATAGTCCGTGTTTAACACGATTTTGTGCGCTTCATGTGCGTCATATATTCTTTATCTGCTTTCAATCCTACCATAGTCCGTGTTTAACGGAGCAAATAGAAGAGTTAAGAGAGGAAATGAGAGCGCTTTCAATCCTACCATAGTCCGTGTTTAACAGGGTAGGCTTGAGCAAAAATGAGTATATCTGGATTTTCTTTCAATCCTACCATAGTCCGTGTTTAACTTGAGCGAGCGAGTCCATTTAAAGTGGCAGAGATAACGCCTTTCAATCCTACCATAGTCCGTGTTTAACTTTATCAGAATGATAAGAAACTGTTTGAAACCTCATTTCTTTCAATCCTACCATAGTCCGTGTTTAACTTAAAATACCCTAAAATACTTTTTTTAGTCGCGCATCTTTCAATCCTACCATAGTCCGTGTTTAACTCCTGAGAGCGTATGTTGCCTGCCTCCCCTATGTACCTTTCAATCCTACCATAGTCCGTGTTTAACTCATTGATATCGCTTGAGTAGAGATGACCAGCTTATCTTTCAATCCTACCATAGTCCGTGTTTAACCCAATATCACTAGAAAACGGATAAGCGCTTACTTGCACTTTCAATCCTACCATAGTCCGTGTTTAACTTGATCCGCCCAATTGCCGTGATTAAACTTGCGTAAACCTTTCAATCCTACCATAGTCCGTGTTTAACGAGGCCGTTTAGAGCAGCAGAGGTAACGCAGGTGCTTCTTTCAATCCTACCATAGTCCGTGTTTAACTTTAAACGACGAAGACAGAAACGGGCTCACATTCTACTTTCAATCCTACCATAGTCCGTGTTTAACTACCCATATAGGGAGCCGAGGCGGTTTGTTGAGACCCTTTCAATCCTACCATAGTCCGTGTTTAACCTTGAGCGAAAAGAATAAAAAGAAGGGAAAAGAATATACTTTCAATCCTACCATAGTCCGTGTTTAACACTTTCATCTCAGATGGTCGAACCAACCTAATATTCTTTCAATCCTACCATAGTCCGTGTTTAACCCGCATTCGCCCTATCTCGTCAATGAGTAGATAGTTCTTTCAATCCTACCATAGTCCGTGTTTAACAGTGATGAACTGGGAGCGATTTGTGCCTTTGGAGCAGCTTTCAATCCTACCATAGTCCGTGTTTAACAAGGTCATTCTACCATTCACTCCTGTGATTGCTGACTCCCTTTCAATCCTACCATAGTCCGTGTTTAACGCCTGTTCATGCATGGAACACGGGAAAGAGAGAGGAGCTTTCAATCCTACCATAGTCCGTGTTTAACATACACATGAAATACAGTGCCGCCTGTGTATAGTGTTCTTTCAATCCTACCATAGTCCGTGTTTAACTTTCTTTTTCTTTTTTTCTTTTTGTGTATGGCCTGTTGCTTTCAATCCTACCATAGTCCGTGTTTAACAGCCTCTGATATTTCTCATTTCCCCGTATATCGGGAATCTCCTTTCTCCCTCAGCGATGCTTCTTCTCGAATCTATGATCATGCTCCCCATATATAAAGGTTGCCGACGATTGAGTTAATGTCAGGTGCCCTGAGATGGGGGAGGAGGTCTGGATAGAGAAATACCGTCCGAGTCGCCTTTCAGAGATTATCGGTCAAGATGCGATAGTGAGAAACCTGCAATCTTATGTAAAGAGCGGAAACATGCCTCATCTCATATTTGCGGGTCCCGCGGGAGTCGGCAAGACAGCTGCGGCAGTGGCACTGGCAAAGGAGTTCTTCGGTGATAGGTGGCGTGATAATTTCATTGAGCTGAATGCGAGCGTCGCACCTGAAACACCTCTGCTCGTGAGGGAGGGGGGAAAGATAAAGAGGACGAACTTCGCTGAACTGGCTTCCAGATATGGAAGCGGTAAATACGCGAGAGTTCATTTTGATGTGTTGTCCATTGACAGAAATTATGAAATAAAATTTCTACAGGCATCACATATTTTCAGGCATAAAGTGAGTAAAATAGCGGAAATAAGATATGAAGGTGGCAGATTGAGGGCGAGTTTGAGCCATTCAGTGATTGTTTTAGATGAATATGGAAATCTGATTCCGAAGAAAGTATCTGAGCTTTCGGCTGGCGACCTTCTTATATCCTTTCAATCTTATAATTTCTCATCACAGTCGCAATCATCTCGCGGGTTCTTACCTGTTAAAACTGTTGTTCATCTGCTCGAGTGCATAATCGGTCGCCGATCTGTTCTGCATCATTTCGGAGATGTTGGAGTGATCAGAACGAAGAAAGAAGCTGTGATGCGCATTCTGAGTGACATCGGCGATATAAGCGTCAGCAGCGGGATTCAACATGAAAAATTTGTGAAACTTGTGCGTTTGTTGCGTTCAATGTTGTCTGTGGTTTTTATTGAGCGCATTGATGTGAGGGATTATGATGATTTTGTTTATGATATCTCGGTGCCGGGAAGCGAGATGTTCTGGGGAGGCGGAGATATTCCCGTGCTTCTCCACAACAGCGACGAGCGTGGGATTGACACTGTGCGAACAAGCATAAAAAACTTCGCGAGAAGCGTCCCGCTTAATGCTCCTTTCAAGATAATTTTTCTCGATGAAGCGGATGCTCTCACGCATGACGCACAATCCGCACTCAGAAGAACAATGGAACAATATTCTGAGATATGCAGATTCATATTCAGCGTGAATTTATCCGCAAAGTTAATAGAACCTATTCAGTCAAGATGCGCGATTTTCAGGTTCAGACCTCTTTCTGATGATGCCATTGCCCGTCGCATAAGATATATTGCGGAGCAGGAGGGTCTGGAATTGACGGATGAGGCTCTCAATGCCATTGTGTTTGTTGCGAACGGTGACATGCGCAGGGCTATAAACACGCTCCAGAGCGCTGCAGCGCTGGGAATGCGGATAACCGCGGAAATGATATATGAAATAACAGCAACCGCTCGTCCTGAGCAGATAGAGTTCCTGCTGCGAAAAGCGCTATCAGGCGACTTCACGACTGCGCTGCGAAAGCTTGATGAATTGCGTGATGAGGGAATATTCGCTGATGAAATACTCGCTCAAATGCACAGATCAATAATGAGAATGAAAATCCCGGCCGAGAAAAAAGTGGAAATTCTCAACAGAATAGGCGAGACTGATTTCAGAATCGCAGAAGGTGCAAATGAAAACATTCAGTTAGATGCGCTCATCGCTTTCATCTGTTTGATATCCGAGGAATCCTGAATTGTGCAATCGCAATGATTGTCCTGGTGATGCTGTTGAGATTTTGTGATGTGCAGGTTGTGATGTGCAGGTGAGCCTTTGAAAAATCTTTGATCACAGCTTCACGAATCATGCGGGCGAAAACAAGAAGTTATGTAAAGGTAATGGAAAGGAGGGGAGGATGAGGTATGGAGAATAGAGAACATTTTTCCGCGTTTATATACAGCGACACATATTTGAAATACAATCTTGGCAGGACACACCCGCTGAAACCTGACAGATGCAAGCAGACGCTTGAGATATTGAAGGGTTTAAATGTGTTTGATGATGAATATGTGCTGTTAGTCGAGCCTCCACCTGCGACAGAGGACGAATTGATGCTTGTTCACACAGAGGATTACATAAATTTTGTGAAGAGGATGAGTGAGAGGGGTTATGGAGTGCTTGATTTTGGAGATACTCCTGTGACCAGGGGGATATATGACGGTGCGGTTGCGAGGGTTGGCGGCTCTCTGGAGGGGGCGAGGCTTATTCTCTCTGGCAGAGTTGCGCATGCTTTCAATTTTGGCGGCGGCTGGCATCACGCACGCAGCGACAGAGCTGCTGGATTCTGTGTGTTCAACGATGTTGCGATAGCGGCGAGGTTCTTTCTGAAGAAAGGGATGAAAGTTGCGATAGTTGATGTCGACGGTCATCACGGCGATGGCACACAGGAGGAGTTTTATGAGGAGAAAGATGTGCTCACGATATCCTTTCACCGTTATGGTCCTGGATTCTATCCGGGAACGGGAGATGTGAATGAGACGGGCGAAGGTGAGGGGGAGGGATATGCTGTGAATGTGCCGCTTCCCGCAGGAACAGACGACAAATCATATATATATGCGTTCCGTGAGATTGTTCCGCCGCTCATATCAGCGTTCAGGCCTGATGTCATCATTCAGCAGTTCGGCGTTGACTCGCACTATGAGGACCCGCTCGTCGGTCTTTCGCTGACGACGCACGCATATGAGGAAATAGCCCGCATCATGCATAATATATCGCATGACACCTGTGATGGACGCTATCTCGTCCTCGGCGGCGGAGGATACAGCAAAAATGTCGCTCGCAGCTGGGCGATCATATTCATAACAGTTTCAGGGGCAAAATGCGACAGAAATGCATACGAAAAACTGCATGACACACACAGCAGCGGCGATAACATCAGAGATGATGTGAGAGAAGTCGTTGAGCGCGTGAAAGATGTTCTGATCAAATCGGAGGTGGGGGTGCGCTGGAAGTCATAGCGTCCTATTGCTACGCTGCTTGCGCGGTGAAAATCTGACAACACAGGAGGGGCTGTGGTGTCCGCCAACAGCACCAATAGCATCAGGGGACGCTTTCCCGAATCCAAAAAGAGGAAGCGTGCCAAACGGAGTAAACTACTCCCAGCTTTCGCGGGGTTATAGGTCATAAGACCTACGGGGTGGTTTACGCACCCTCTGGCATCAGGG
>JAOQIN010000003.1 GCA_026134085.1 Candidatus Methanoxibalbensis ujae | reverse complement strand
GAGTTTGAGGTGTATGTGCCGGGTGCACCATCGGTGTTCAACGATTTCAACACGATGGAGCGAGGCGTGGGCTACTTTGTCGCTGCTAAAACGCCTTTCACACTGACGGAAAGCTGTTAGTGATCGGACAGACCCCCTTCTTTCTTTTCTTTTTTTTCTTTTCCTTTTTTTTCCGTGTCCGGGATTGAATGGCATGTTGAAATGTTGAAATGTTGAGCAGCTTGTGAGATGGTAGCGTGTGGCATGTGTAAGGGTGAGAAAGGAGGTGATTGCATGTGAAAAGAGGTGTGCATGGAGTTGTTGCTGCATTGATGTGTGTGGCGGTGATGTGTGCTCCGATTGTATCGGCATTGGGGGGTATGCCAAATCTGCCGCCGCGTGCTGCGGATAGGGAGGTGGAGCAGCTGGCGATTAATGCTGCTGTGGTGGAGATGCCACCCACATCGTTCGTCATCATGGGCAATGTCACCTATGAGAACGGCACTCCCGTGTTGAATCCATCGGTAAGTGTGAGAAATATCGGGACATCTGAGGATATTGCTGTGAGGACATCTGCGGATTCCTCATTATACATTGCGGTTACGGACTCAGAGCATGTGAGGGCGAACGACACACTTCTGATAAATGGAAGCGACTCCTCAACATCAAATGCAAATGAGACAGCGCGTGAGGTCACAGAGGACCACATGGAGAGTGGAGGATTCACGCACGACATCGTGCTGAAAACGCCTAAGCCTGACATTACTGTGAGGAAAATCGCGCTGAAGACCGCGGGATATGTGAACGAGGAAAACGTGTATGCGGTGGAGGTGAAGAACACGGGTTCAGCGGATGCTTCTGAGTTTGATGTTTCGTTCATGACGGATGGCGATGTTGTGGGTGTGCGGACGATCTCATCGCTGAGTGCGGGGGAGAGTGCTGAAGTTGAGTTCTCATGGACTCCTTCAGAGGCGGATGCGTATGTGATATGTGCGTATGCGGATGTCAATGATGATGTGGAAGAGAGTGATGAGACCAACAACATGCTCACGAGAACCTCAGTCATAATAAAGCGGGATGAGTGGGCGCAGTTCCATTATGATGAGGCTCACATCGGATTCTCACCGGCTGAGATGGGGGGAGATGAGTTTGAGATTGCGTGGTCACAGAACATAGGAGCGATCGCGAGCACATCTGTCGCAGTCGCAGACGGGAAGGTGTTTGCATACAGCGGTCCTTCGGGATTCGGTGGCGAGGAGGATACGAAGCTTCACTGTTTTGACCTTGAGACGGGCGATGAGCTCTGGAATGTGACGCTTATGCCCGCTGAGTGGGGTTCGTGGTCATCGCCCGCATATCATGACGGTAAGGTTTTCACCGCAACTGGCAAGGACACGAGATGCTACAACGCATCAACAGGCGAGCTCATATGGGTCTTCCACCATCCGACGGAAGAGGCATCGTGCAATGGAGGTCCTGTGATCGCGGACGGAAAAGTCATAACGAATGACTGGCAGGGTCGCCATTATTACTGTCTGGACGAAGAGACCGGTGAGCTGCTGTGGACATTTGAGGAGACAAACACGGGTTCATGGGGAACCGCATACGCACAGGGGACGCCTGCATACGCGGAGGTTGATGGGCTGAAGGTGTTCTACCTGACCACCTGGATATATCCCGGTGGAAACATCTATTGCGTGAACGCGAGCACCGGCGAGGTGATATGGCATCAGACCACTCCGCTTGACACCTGCGGCTCTCCTGCGGTTGCTGATGTCGGAGGTTGCAAGATTGTGTTCGTCACCACATACAACTTCTACGGCGACGGCGACCTTTATGCGCTGAACGCATCAACAGGCGATGTCATATGGCATCAGACTATCATGCGAACGGACTCAACGCCATCGGTGGCATACGGAAATGTGTATGTTGCAGGAGGCTGCACGGGATACAGCGACATCAGGACATACTGCTTCAACGCAACCACAGGAGACCTGATATGGGAGACACCTGTTGAGCTCGGCATAGGCGGCTGGACACAGTCAGTTGCTGTTGCGGATGGAAAGGTGTTCGTCGGAAAGCCGGGAGAGTGGTTTGATTACGCGGGCATCTATGCGCTTGATGCATTCACGGGCAATGTCCTCTGGAATTCCTCGGAGGGTGGAGCATCTCCCGCTGTCGCAGTGGCTGGCGATGATTCGTTTGTTTTGACAATTGGAAACGGCACCGTCTACGCATTTCGCAGCGTTCCGAAGGCTGATCTCACTGTCGAGTCCGTGAAGACACCTGAACGTCTGCGTGCAGAAGTGACCAACGAGATAAAAGCGACAGTTGCAAACATCGGCGCTTCAGATGCCTCCGGTTTAAATGTATCACTCGCCGTTGACGGCACTATTGTTGATGTCGTGCGCGTGGATTCGCTGCCGGCAGGTGAGAACCGCACAGTCAAACTCCTGTGGACACCGCCAGAAGAAGGGAACTTCACGCTGAATGTGACTGTTGATGTCCACGATGAGGTTGAGGAGATAAACGAGACAAACAACTCCCTTGTTGAGGATGTCACGGTGCTTCCGAAGCTAACAGTGACTGTGGGTGTGAGGATAGAGGGCAGGAATGACACGATATGGACAGGAACTTTGACATTCAGCAACTCAACAATAATCACCGATGATGGGATCTATTACCTGAACGAGCCCACAGCGCTCGGCGCACTTGACGAGGCAAACAAGACAGCCGGCTTCGGTTACAAAGTGTCCGCATATCCATGGGGACTTTATGTCTATGAAGTTGCTGGAGAAGCTGCATCCGGCTATGACGGTTGGATGTATCGTGTGAACTTCATCATGCCGTGGGCCGGTGCATCGGAATACACACTCTCCGACGGAGACAGTGTCCTCTGGTATTACGGCTCATGGACGACAAAACCGCTCAACATCACGATTGACCGCACAGTCACGCATGTGGGCGAAAACATAACGGTCACGGTGACAGCATACAACGACACCTCAGCACAGTTTGAGCCGGTTGAGAACGCATCAGTCTATGCAGACAACTGCACATACTTCACTGATGCAAGCGGAAACGCAACATTCTCATTCAGCACCGTGGGCAATTACACGATTTATGCCGCCAAAGGCTCATGGAAAGACTATGTACGCTCTGAAAAGAGGATCGTGACAGTCCTCTCCGAGCATGTTGAGAGCTATGGCAGCAAGGTCATCCGCAGGAGACATGTGATATTTGCACATGAAGCACTCGGCGAACCCGATGGAACAGGTGCACTGATGTTAGAAAATGCGACAATAGTTATAAAATTTGACAAAAATATACGACAATGTGATAAAGTGAGTGTGTGGGCGCGCAGGATGATGATATTCCGTCCGAAGATGTATGTGGATGTGTCCTCAGATGGAGTCACATGGACAAATATAGGCAGCGTCACATGCAATTCATTCAGATGGCAGCGCTATGATTTTATGTGCGATGAAAACAATGTGCAATACATACGCATACGAAAACCCGGCAGCTGGCACCGTCCTAAAATGATGGGGCTTGATGCAGTGTACGCGGAGGGTTTCAATTGAAAACAGCCCTTTGATATTTTTTATTTTTTGTTTTTTATTTTTTATTTTTTGTTTTTATTGCTTTTATTGCTTTTATCGTTTTTATCACCTCTATTCTACCACAAACTCCAATTCCATTTTCCAATTGAGTTTCCTCATGGTGTGAATGGAGCAGAGGAGTCAGTCGCCCACGCCAGGATGACACCCTGTGAGAATCTCAAGCTTGAGGAGCGTCCGGCGAGGAGCCTCGTGTATCTATGTGCAATGAGCGAATGCATTAGTTTATGATATTTCCATTTTTTATTATGGAAAACAGCGCCATGATAATATGGCCGGCATACATTGATGCGAACAGGAGCAGGAGTGATGGCAGAAAAATTTCTCAGAGGGATGCGGTGAAGTCGCCGAGCGTGGACGAGATAGCTGAAGCTGCCCGGTCACTTGGTCTTAGTGTTGATGTTGAGCATCACAAATCATATCCGCGGTCGCATTGGGAGCGCTCTGGCAGGGTGGTCATCACCGATCCTTCCAGAACCAGTAAAATCAATCTTCTGCGCAAAATTGCGTCGGAGATAAAAAGTGGAAGAGCGGAGAAACAGAGTCAGCGTGAAATTAAGGCGAAGAAAAAAGCACGAAAAGAGAAAAAGAAGAGCAGACAGAAAGGAAAGCGTGAAAAGTGAGGGATGAGGTGTGGAGTGTCTGACGAGCATACGGGGAGGGAGTTGAAATCGATGGATGTGATTGAGAGAGAGCGAAAACACATAATGCAGACATACAACAGGATTGGAATCGTGATTGTTGAGGGAAAGGGAGCGGTTGTCAGAGATATAAACGGCAGGGAATATGTTGATTGTGTTGCCGGAATTGCTGTGAACAATGTCGGTCACTGCAATCCCGCTGTGGTGAACGCGATAAAGGAACAGGCTGAACGCCTTATACACGCATCAAACCTGTATTACACCGTTCCACAGGTTGATCTCGCGGAGAAGCTGGTTGAGCTGACAGGAATGAGCAGTGTTTTCTTCTGCAATTCAGGTGCGGAAAGTGTTGAAGCAGCGCTTAAACTCGCATTCAAGGTCACTGGAAAGCGAAAATTCATCGCAGCAGAGGGAAGCTTTCACGGCAGGACGCTCGGTGCATTGAGCATAACGCATTCATATCGCAGCATGTTTGAGCAATTGCTGATAAAAGATGTCAATTTTGTGCCTTATGGAGATGCATATGCGATAGAAAAGGCAATAGATGAGGAGACAGCAGCAGTTATACTTGAGCCAATTCAGGGAGAGGGAGGTATTGTGATTCCTCCTGATGGATATCTGAGAGGAGTTCGCGAGATATGCGATGATAAAAATGTTTTGATGATACTTGATGAGATCCAGACGGGATTGGGACGCACCGGAAAATGGTTCTGCAAGGATCATGAGGGCGTTCAACCCGACATCATGACTGTGGCAAAGGCGCTCGGCGGTGGTTTTCCGATAGGCGCGATGTTGGCTCGCGATGGCATCTCATTCGGGCGTGGAGAACATGCATCCACATTTGGCGGAAATCCGCTCGCATGTGCGGCAGCACTCGCTGCACTGAGAGTCATTGAGAATGATGATCTGGTCTCACGCTCTATGGAGCTCGGCGAATATTTTGTGAGAGTTGCGAGGGATGAGCTGGCTTCATGTGAATCTGTGAGAGAGGTGCGAGGGAGAGGATTGATGATAGGAATAGAGCTTGAAGAGCGCTGTGACAAAGTTGTGAAGAGGGCTCTGGAGCACGGTGTCATATTGAACTGCACAGCAAACACTGTGATAAGACTTGTTCCTCCTCTCGTCATAAGCAGATCTCAACTTGATATGGCATTAAATGCACTAAAACACGCACTGAAATAGGAGATGGAGTCACCTGACATTGGAGATAAAGTCACCTGACAAGTGAAAGGATTATGTCAAGCAGTCCATTCATCCGCGGACTCTTCAGGACAAAGGCGGATTTCAAAATATATCCAGATGCGCCGTCCTCATATGTCCTTATTATGTCCTCATCACTTTCAGATGATGTCAATATCACAACTGAAAGATCGCGAAGCTCATCCTCTTCCTTTATCCTCCTCAACACCTCAGTCCCATCAATACCGGGCAACCTCAGATCAAGCAGAACAATATCAGGTCTCGGATAAAGGCTCTTATCCGCATAATCCCCTCTGTTCAGCAGAAAATCCATAGCAGATTCTCCATCTCTCACCTCAAAAATTTCAGTATTCAATTTGCTTCGCTCCAGTATTCTTCTTATGATAAATGCATGCGTTTCATCATCTTCCACAAGCAGTATCCTGACCCTTTCACGACCCTCTGATCCCTCTTTACCTCCATCCTCAGCACAGTTTTCTTCCTCAGCACAGTTTACATCTTCAACATTCATAGTTCACACCACCCGCCTTCCTTCATATAATCAAACAAAGCGCCCTCATATCACAAAACTGCCCTCATATCATCCGCATACCCTCCTCCTCTCCATGCATTTGCGGAGGTCACAACAAATCATTTGCTTTCCGCGACACTCTCTGCCCTCTCCGCCACACGCCGTGGTGCCTTCAAATAATCTCTCAAATCGCTTATTCTCGTTTTTATATCTCCTTCAGTGATGGGTTTCATGAGAAAGCCGACAACACCAGCCTTCACAGCCCTCACCGCTTCCTCAGCATTTCTCTCAGAGGAGACGGGAAATATCAGGATGACAGCAGGCGCCTCTCCATTCTCAGATATGCTCCTCGCAACGGATATGCAGTCAGAACCATCATCAAGCTCCGCATCCAAAATAAGCACATCTGGTTGTAATTCATCACATTTCAACACAACCTCTTCCCCCCTCCTCGCAAAACCTATAACATCAAATCCTATCTTGCGCAATGTGGTCGCCAACATTATGCGTATAAATGCTGAATTGCTCGCTATCAATACACTTGCTGCATCATTAACTGCATTACATTCGGCATCATTCACAGCATTATCATTCAACATGATAATCTCTTCCCCCCATCTCTCATCATCCCATCCTGTCTCATGTTCCAGACCATCCTCCAGCATTATCCAGCATTATAGCCGCTCCGCTCCCCCTCAATCCTTATCTCCTTATCTTTATCATATTCATAAAAAGATTTTCCCTGATTCAATGGGATATGTTCACTTTGTGCAAATAGTTTGTATGTAAAGTATACATTAAGTGAACAAATCCATTACATTGAATATGAAAGGACGGAGGGCCGATGAAATGATCGGACTTATATTGCAAACTGGATTAAATTAAAAGTAAATTTCTGAAAAAACAAAAATATGTAAATAAAATTTTGATGGAGGGGTGAATATTAAGTGAGTATTATATAAAAAAGTTCAAAAATAATTATAATCAATTTTTTTTCACTTATTTGTTCCCTCATTATCCCCTCTGTAACCACATGAACCCCGTTGTTTGCCTTTATTCTTTGCCTTTATTCATTTCTGCTTTAATAAATGCTCCACCTGCATTTGTAGCGGGAGTATGGGAAAATTATGCAATGATAGACCTGTGCCATGCAAAGTGAGACAGATGAAGTTTCCTCTGTGAGGAACCTCTCCTCACTGTATGCCATAAGAGGAGGTCATTCTGCTTCTGCTTATCCTTTTCAAATGCATGAGCTGAAGGGTTTTCTCTCCTCACTGTTACTATGCGGTTCCATTATCCATTGCCACCGTTGCCACCGTTGCCACCATTGCCACCGTTGCCACCGTTGCCACCGTTGCCAGATAATTAGCTGAGCAATTATTTATGGGAGGATGATTAAGAGGGAAATACAGTATTATGGCAAGAAAAGAGCTTTTCTGTGTGAGAGTGGAGAAGAAGCATGGTGAGGAGGTGCGTGCGATCCTGCGTGAGCACGCGCTGTTGAGCACGGAGGCGAGGGTGGTTTCTGAAGGCGATTTTCTTTTCTTCCCGCTTTTCGGAAAGCCATCTGACGAAATTATGAGGATTCTTAACAGGGCAGTTTTTATGAGAAGAATGTTTGAGGTCAGTGAAGAAACGTCTGTGATGAGGATACCATATGAGATCATCGGCGACATTGCCGTGCTTCAGTTGAGCGATTCATACGCTTCGGTGAGCGATTCATACGCTTCTGATTCCATTTCAGATGATTCCGAGATTTCAGACGATTCCAAAATATCAATCTCCGAGATGGCTGCGGAGATCATGCGAAGGCACAAGCATGTGAAGGTCGTCGCGATGAAGGTCTCAGGTGTTGAGGGCGTTTTCCGCAGGCGGAATCTGAGAATAATAGCAGGAGAACAGCGAACAGAGACAGTACACAGGGAGAACGGCTGCAGGTTCAAACTTGACATTGAGAAAGTTTACTTCAATCCCAAACTCGCAACAGAGCGTGCGAGAATTGCGTCCGCCGTTGCTTCCACAGCAGCCGCGGAAGGAGAGCGCATAATAGATATGTTCGCGGGTGTCGGATGCTTCTCAATTCAGATAGCCAAATGCTCACCAAAAAGCATCATAATAGCAATTGACATAAATCCAGATGCCATATTTTACCTGAGAGAGAACATGAAGCTCAACAAAGTCTCAAATATCGTTGCGATAAATGAGAATGTCAGCAATATTTACAATCAATTTGAAAATTTTGCAGACAGAATAATAATGAATCTGCCCAGGGAATCTCATACTTTCCTGAAAGAAGCTGTTACAATGCTTAAGGAAAGAGGCATAATACATTATTACACGATTGAATCCGCATACACAGAGGACAGGGCAATGCGCGGCAGGAAAGAGGTTGCTATAAGGCGTGCTGAACAGAAACTGATGACACATATTGAAAAAGCAGCTTCGTCTGCGGGCTTTGATGTCTCGGTTGATGTGATCGATGCGCGCAAGGTGCGCCCTTATTCGCCGTACACATTTATACTTGGCCTTGACATCGCTGTCAGAAAGAGCTGCGTGTGAGATGTGAGTGGATGTATGTGAGTGAGGCATGATAGTGAAGCGTGGCATGGATGTGAGGGACACGAAATTCGTGTATTTTCAGACATGTCTGGTGGCGCCAGCACCCTCCACATATGCGGAGGCAGAGGCAAGCGGCGAGCAATCTGAGGAGAGAGGAGAAACAGCACTGAGGGAGGTTGAGAGAAGAGAACTTGTTTATGATTATAAAAGCTGTAATGGCTGCGGAATTTGTGTTGATATCTGTCCCACAAATGCATTGGAATTGGGACCTGTGACGGAGATTGCAGCCGGATTGGACGCACCTCCTGTGATAATGGATGTTGATAAGTGCCCATTTTGTGGTATGTGTGCTGCTTTTTGCCCTTATAACGCATTTGAAATGTTCATATGCACGAAAAATGTGGATAAAGTGAGAGGAGCAGACAATGATAATGCACGAACAGGTCGAGATGAACACGGGGAGTGGAAGAATTTCATGGAGGTTGAGGGATATCCACATCTGAATCCCACGATAAATGTTGATGAGGAGAAGTGTCTGCCATGCATGTTATGTGAGCGTGTGTGTCCTATGGATGCGCTTGAAGTTGAGTGGTCACTTCCCAAGAAGGAGGAGATAGCGCCTTTTGACGATACTCGCAGCGGAGAGATAGAAGTGGATATGGAAAAATGCAGTTTATGCGGTGTGTGCACGAAGTTCTGCGATGCTTTTATGATTGTTGAGCGTGAATTTTCTGTTGAAGAGCCTGTGCCTTTTGCAGATCTGATCGTTGATGAAAATGCATGCGATTATTGTGGAATATGCGTGATATTATGTCCTGAAAACGCAATAAAAGTGCGTGTTGCAGAAACAGGCGGGGAAAGCATGGACGAAGTGGGCGAAGAAGGCGGATGTGATGGGAAGGACAGCATTGTGCCTCTGACCGAGGACATGATAGCACGACTCAAGTGTGGAGGTCGGCTGATTGTGGACGAGCGAAAGTGCAAGAAGTGCGGCTGGTGTGTGTTTGTGTGCCCTTATGATGCAATTTCTGTTGAGAAGCCCTTTTATGGCGATATCATGTTGCAAAACATTGAAAAATGCGATCCAAGCGGTTGCAGCATATGTCGTGATGTGTGTCCTTTCAACGCGTGGTTCGTCGTGTGGGAAGGAGAGGAGAAAAAAGAGGAGGAGAGGGAAGGGGAGGGAGAGATGAAAAAGGAGGAAGAGGAGAAAAAAGAGGGAGATCAGGAGAATGGAGAGAAGAGGCGTGACGGGATGAGAGGGCGTGTTGATGTTGAGACATCAGTATGCATATTCTGCGGAGCATGTGAGAAGGCATGTCCCGAGGATGTGATTGTGGTGATCCGCAAAGACGCACGGACAACGCCCGTTCCTGAGACGCCGCCATGGCGCAAGCAGTGGTCTGAAGCGATATCCAAATTGATCAACCCGGAGAGCAGTGATCGGTATTCGCTTTCGTGATAAGTTATCGTGATAGGGCACCGTGATCAGTCAGATTGATCAGATAAATCTGCATGCCGGCACCGCTTGCCGCGGGGAAAATGAAGGCGATTGCACTTATTTCAGGTGGTTTGGACTCTGTGCTTGCGGCGAAAATTGTGAAGGATCAGGGAATATCTGTTGTTGGAGTGCATGTGAAGATGCCATTTATAAAAAGTGAGAATTATGCAATCTCATCTTCCGCTGAGATAGGCATTCCCCTTGTAATTGTCCGTGCGGATGAGGAGTTTTTGCAGGTTGTCAGAAATCCGAAATTTGGATATGGCACTGCTATGAACCCGTGCATAGACTGTCGTATATTCATGTTGAGGAAGGCGAGGGATATTGCTGAACGCACAGGCGCTTCTTTTATAATCACAGGTGAGGTTCTTGACGAAAGACCTATGAGCCAGCACTGGAGGGCATTGAGACTCACCGCGAGGGAGGCGGGATTGGAAGGTTTTGTTTTGAGGCCTCTGTCAGCAAAGCTTCTTCCCAGAACAATTCCCGAGATTGAGGGCTGGATTGACAGGAAAAATCTGCTTGCGATACGAGGTAGAAGCCGAAAGATGCAGATCGCACTTGCACGGAATTTGGGCATTTCTCTATCCCATGTGGCTTCGCCGGCAGGCGGCTGCTTGCTCACGAACAGAGAGTTTGCAGCTAAATTGAGGGACCTCTTCGCACATAAATCGCATGTGTCTGTGAGCGATGTCGAGCGATTGAAAGTGGGCAGACATTTCAGGTTCAAACAGTTCAAAATCATCGTCGGAAGAAATGCAGATGAGAACAATCGGCTGTTGTCCATGAAGCGCCCCTCAGATGTCGTGCTTGAAGTGCCTCGCATTGGCAGCCCGATAACTCTTCTCGAGAATGAGAATCTCAGCGCGGATATAATAGAAAGGGCTGTGGATGCTGATCTCTCATCGGAGGTTGATTCAGATGTTGATGAGGTGAGAGCGGCAATAGAAACCGCCGCAAGAATAACCGCACGCTACTCGGATGCGAGATATATGCCGGGCGTTGAAGTGATCGTGAGATATGCGGACAAAAAACAATCATTCTTCGTGAAACCTGCACGCGACGATGATATTGCAGAATTGCGAATCTACTAGCAGCGCTGCAGAGTGGTGCTGCCTGTTGATGCGTGCTGTTGATGCGTGTGCCGTCTGCCATGCGTTGCGAGTGTGACGAGCGGGTGATGATCGGGAGGTGCCATCTCATGCATAACTTGCGTTTGCTGCTGAGGATTCTGGAATTGAAAGCATTCAGAAGCCTTGGATTTCCGGCATATCCCGTAAATTTCACGATAAGCGTGACCAATAAATGCAATTCCAGGTGCAAAACATGCAACATATGGAGGTTCAGAGATTATCATGATGAGCTTGATCTTGAAGAATATGATCATATTTTTGAGAAAATTGGTAAAAACATGTATTGGGTGACGCTGAGCGGAGGGGAGCCTTTTTTGCGTGATGACATCTCCCATATTTACAGTGCGCTTATAGAACACTGTGAGCCCAACATCGTGAATGTGCCGACGAATGCGACAATGCCTCGCCTGATAGAGCGTCGTGTGCGGGAGATGCTTGAATTCAGGCGCACACACGACAGAAAAAGTTTCATTGAAATGAAATGCAGCAGAGGAGGCAGTGGAAGGGGTGGTGCACGTTCAGCGCTCATAATAAATCTCTCGCTTGACGGTGTGGGAGATATGCATGACTGGATAAGGGGATTTAAAAACAATTTCTCGCGATTTATTGACACATATAAGCGATTGAGAGCGCTGAAAAACGAATATGATCTCAAGATAGGGGTTCATACTGTCATCTCAATATACAATCTGAACAGTATTCATGAGATAACGGAGTTTGTGAGAGGCTTGGGTGCTGATACACACATTTTTGAGGTTGCTGAGGAGAGGGAGGAATTGATGACGGTCGGATGTAAAATCACGCCGCGTGCGGATTCTCTTTCAAATGCGCTTGCTGAGATCATGAGATCCGTGCGTGTGCATGGAGATTTCATCACGCGCATGACGCAGTCTTTCAGAATGGAGTATTACAAAATGATGAAGCGCGTGTTTGAGGAGCGCCGTCAGGTTGTCCCGTGTTATGCTGGATTTGCATCATGCCAGATATCACCACAAGGTGATGTGTGGGCGTGCTGCGTGCTCGGAAACACATATTCATTCGGCAATCTCCGCGCCTGCGACTACGATTTCAATCGCATCTGGCGCTCAGCACGAGCATCTGAAATCCGCCGTGCTATAAAGGCTGGTGCCTGCTACTGCCCCCTCGCAAACGCATCTTACACAAACATGCTGTGCAATTTCAGAAGTGCGTTGAGCGTGTTACTTCGCATGATATGCAGCTATTTCGCATGATATGCAGCTCGCATAATGGCGCAGCTATTGACGCTGATGCAGCCCGTCTTGAAGTGTTTTTGTTGTCTCGACTGGCATCCACATGACGGGGATCCTCCCGGAATGGAATTTGAAAAACGCCACAATACGGGCAATCATCTCAAAAAAAGCAGATGCTGCGATGAAATGCATATTATGAAACGAAGTCAATGCGATCAAATGCCTTATTGTGTCGCTTATGCTCGTTGTTTTTGGTCTGTATCCCGTCATTCCGGCGATCTGATAATGCCCGATATGGACACGCACGCGCTGACGGATGAAGTCGCCCAATGTCTCAGGACCTCGCATGAGAGATTTTGCTTTATCCGCATAAACTATCGCATAACCCTTTCTCCTCACAGCATATTCAATGTAAAGGTCATCATTCACTATATTTGTCGGCAATCTGTCAACAATTCCAACACGCATCGCATAAAATTCGCCTGTGAGTTTGGGATATCGCATTGAAATCAAGTGATGCAGGTTCCACAGCAGATGAGATGCAAAGCCGAAAAGTGTGCGATTATCGTTCACGGGCAATGGTCTTCCGCTCACACATCCTATTCGCCATCCTATTCGCCGCACCACCTCGCAGTCGCAGTTTCTATGCTCAGCGCATTCTCCTGATTTGTGGAGGAACGATTTGTGGAGGAATGGTTTTGATTCGTGAAGGGACGATTCGTGGAGGAATGGTTTTATGATCTCCTCAATGCTTCCGGCTGTGGGAATGTTGTCTGCGGACAGCATTACCAGAATATCGCATCCTCTTGACTCCTTCAGTATCAGGTTGACCGCTGACGCTTTACCTCTGCGCTTTTCTTCACGAATCAAGCGCACCCGTGTGTCTTCACTGGCTATCTCCTCCACAATTTCCGCTGTGCGGTCTGTGCACCCGCTGACAACAACAATCACGCTGTCAAGTTCAACACAATCGCTCAAACGCTGCCCAAGAACATTCCTGAGCAGACTGCCTATGTTTCGCTCTTCATTGTGCGCCGGAATCCCGACGGAAAGCCTGACTTTCGCTGTTCTTTCCCCTCCGCTTACATGTTCATTTGCTCTCATTCTTCCTTCGTGCCCTCATTCTTCTTTCGTGCTCTCACTCTTCTTTCGTTGGCTTCTCATCATTCAGGGATCGCCTGTTCCGCATGCCGAACCTGGACTGCGTCCATCCAAATACATGGCTTCTGGAGCAGACGAAAGGAGCAATAAATCTATGGATCGCTCACTTGAATGTCGCAGCAAGAAAAATATAATTGCACTTCCTCACTGCACCTGCGGTTTTTCATGAGGATGATACCCCATCCTTCTCTGATATATTCTTGCTGCGATTCCAAGAGCCGATGCGATGACAGCGACTGCAAAAATGCTTGTGAAACCAACATCGATAGGCGCAGATATGCGGAAATTGCCATAGGGCATAGTGAAGGGCATAGTGAGCCACTCCACTCCAGCAAAGGGCATGGAGAAATCTTCTGATATCGCACCTCCTGTGAGCTTAGGTGCTGAATTCACAATGAATGTTGTGATGAAGAGCACGATGACAAATGCGACGACGAGCCAGAGGAGTTTCAGCGATGAGAAGCGGACAAGCGTCTCAGCACTTTCAGCGTGCTTCTCCGAGAGTGAGAGAAGCGAGCCTGCGAGTAGAGCAACGCCGAAGTAAACATAACAGAGTTTGAAGGCGAGGTTGAGCCACCAGAAAAGAGGAAAGAATGATGCTGTCGTTTCTGCCGTTGAAATCTGCTTGTTGAGAATGAGGGATTGAAATTGAAATTCAAATGGAGATGCACGGATGCTGAAAATGCCGCCGTCTGTGCCGATGGTGAGGTGCCACCATGGCCCCAAAAACGGCAGTAAAAGTGTCAAGATGCCTGCGAGAACGCCAAAAAAGTTCAACCGCTTCCAGAGCCTCTCAGATGCGTTTTCCACTGTCGTCACCCCTTTCGGCTCTTACCCTCCGCTGCTGTCGCTGCTGTCGACAGTTGCGTTGCGAAGCTGTTAAATTCAATCTCCACACCTTTCACATCCATTTTCAATGTGATTTTGCTCACTTCAGGCTCAAAGGTTTGCTGTGCGGAAGAAGCCAACGGCGCTTCAAATCGCAGAATTGCAGAACCTCCTGCAGGAATCTCAACGGGCTCCACTAACTCGAACTTAACGCCTTCTGCGTATAGCGAACCAGATTTCACCGTCAGATTCGCAGGAAAAGGCGAGCGGGCTGAAAGCGTGATGAACCTTTTGTCTCCTTCAGTGCCTGAGTCCACAATTTCTATAAATTCCCCGTTCATGCTTGTGTTCAGCGAAGGGAGCATCGCAGCAAGAATCTCTTCAGGAGAAGCCGATAACAGCGTTGATTTCAGCGAAAATTCGTGTGTTGCGAATGCTGCGAGAACACAGAGGACGAATATCAGCGATGGAATCACACGCAAAACAAACTTCAACAAACCCCCGCCCATCTCTCTCCCTCCTTTTTTTTTCTTTTCTTTTTTTATTTTTTTATTCTTTTTCTATTTTTTCTTTTTTCTGTTTCACATGTCCCCGCCTTTTATTTAAATGATTCATCTGAGCACAGGTTATGATATGGTGAAGTCCGCCGAAAAGTAAAAGAGTAGCCGGCAGGAGGGACTGAAAATGTTTTGGGATGACGAGTATAAAAGCAATGAACATATTTGGGGAGAAAGACCAAGTGAGTTGGCCATTGCTGCAGTCAAATACTTACAGAAATGTAAATTAAAAAAGAGAATATTTAGCATATTGGACATTGGCTGTGGGTATGGTCGTGATGTATTCTACCTTTCGGACAATCTTGGATGCGGGATTTTGGGGATAGACATTTCCAGAAAAGCTATAGAAATTGCCTCAGATACGGCATTTAAAACGCAAAAAGTGGACGATGTAAAATTTGAGTGCTGCAATTTCACAGAGCTGAGAGATGGCAAATATGATCTTGTATTTGTCTCAAACCTGTATCACCTCCTAAAAAAGGATGAAAGAGGAGAACTCAGAAAAACAATTATGAGAACGTTGGCACCAAACGGATTACTGTTCTTGAGCACACTTTCAGTAAGAGATCCTGAACATTACGGAAAGGGCATTCCCGTTTCTGACAATTCATTTCAGGAAAAAGTGTATATTCATTTCTGCACCAGAGAAGAACTGATTGAGGATTTTGCTTTCCTAAATATCAAAGAGCTATACGAGCACGAATATTATGAACCTCATGCCAATGGCGAAGTTCATCACCATATTTCATGGATATTGATAGGAAAATATGAGGGCATCTGACGGAGATTCATACGAATCATGCAATGGAATGGAAAGGAAATCCGCTCTCGGCTTTGCTCCTTTTAATGAGGAAATTGAATGAGGAAATAGGGATATAAATCCACTTACCTCTCTCACTCTATGGCGATGTCAGCCAAGTGACCATCACATTATGTTCATTTAAGTTGCCATTTAAGTTGCGAAGTCTATGTTTTCAACATCCTCTTCGGACCAGGAGGTGTATGGCTTTGGAGTTGTCGCTTCCTGTCTTCTCTCCTTTACGTCTTTGCATTGGATGATGGATGGAGAGGGGCTTGGAGTGTCGCATCTTCTTGACGCCAGAAATCAAGGCAGGGTGCAATTCCAATAGGGATGGTGAACTGCCACTTGATCCTCCGGTTCCTCACTTCATCATTCAGCATCTGAAACCCCATCCAGTTCCTATTGTTGCCTCACCTGCTTTATGCTCCGACGATTATCAGTTTTTCATTACAATGCTCTTCCAAAGACAGAGTCAGTTTCTACAATTTTGTAAAATTTTCTACAATCTGTCTTTCAGAGATAGTCCATACTTAAAAAAGTATTGTTCTGGTTTCAATAATATTGATTCAGAATAATATTGAAATTGTTTATTTATTCAGTATTAATCTTTCCTTTTTCTTTTCATTCGATCTTTTTATTTCGTTTTATTTATTTTTCTGATTCTTTCATGTTTTTTAGTTTATAAGTGTTTCTGTGTTTCTGTGCGGAGAATTGATTATTGCGACGGGAGATGCTCTCCCAATCATTAAAAATATGAAACCCCTCTTATTTGAACTGGATTCGGTTTGGGATTCAGTCTGACTGCCCTCGCCACGCTTTCACATGTTGAAACAGAAAGATAAAATGAACATAACAGCCAGACCTTTCATGTTATCGCCTCCTTTCCCCTCTTCTTTCCTTCAGCACACTTCAGCACTTCAGCACAGTGCACAGCAATCTCTTCAGTGTTGCAGCGTATGCAGCTTCATCACAGTTTCTGCGAACTCTCTTGCTGCTTTTTCGATTTCGCCGTCGTGGTTCTCAATAATTTTCACGGGCGCGCCGGTGAGGCAGGCGTAAGCCATTGAGATTGCTCTGTTCATTGCTTGATGCTCTGCTATGTCCTCTTCCGCTTCTTCATCCCGCATTCTCGTTTTATCTGTCTTTCTTCTTCTTGCGATCTCATGAGGAAAGGCCTCTATGAGCACGAACAGGCGAGGAGACAACTCGTGGAGGACATCCGCAGGGAGACCTGGAAGATATCCGAAAGGTGTTTTTATTGTGCAATGTGTGTCAAGGACTATGTTCGCATCTTTGCTCATGTCCGCAATTCTCCTGCATGCCTTTTTCTGTATGAGTGTCTGAGTTTCATGAGGGAGTTTTCTGATCTGATCCCTGTTTATGATGCCTTCCTGTGAGGCTATCTCAAACATCACATCCCCATAATTCAAATGCACGAATTCGGCACGCTCTGATGCCTCCTCAGATTTCTCAACTGCTTCCGCATCTGAAGAACGCATGTGGCGCAGCATCTCAAGACCGCGTTGGATCACTGTTGATGAGCCCGCACCTGGCATGCCAGCCACCACAATCAACATGCCGCAAACACCTCCTGTCAATCTTCCACAGCAGAACTGCACCTTGCGACAACTGTGATAAATACAGGACCTCTGATGTCTATTTTTCTGTTTTTTGCTGTGATATATCTGACCGCAACATCATCTATGCGCAGGTTTATGTCTGATGCGCTTCTCACAATTCTCACACGCACATTTGATGCTCCTCTCTCAATTTCATGAGCGGCGAGTGCTGCGAACGCATCAACAAACCGTATATTTGTGGATATCCCATCTTCAAACATGAATTTCCATTTTTCATCACGGGGCACCGCATATATTGAGCCATCATACACCACAACCTCATTCAAAAACGCAGGACCGCAAAGACGAGTGTTCTCCTCCCGCTCAACCACATACACATCAACACGCCTTCCCAGTATTTCACCGCTGAACGCGAGGAACTCGCATGGCGACTGTGCGTTCGCATGCTCCTCGCATATCCTCACAATGCCCCTCGCAATTTGCTCACCTTCCTTCGTGACTGGCGTTCTCTCAACGCGTATCATGCATGCAATCTCAATATCGGAGAGATGCCACTCATGAAACTGCGGAAAGACAAGCTTTCTGACATCATCAACATCATACAATATCATCGCAAGCCGCTCAACACCAAGTCCAAAGTTCATAACAGGCACGGGAATATCATACTGCGAGAGTGCAGTGGGCGAATATATGCCGAATGTGGCGACTTCAACCCATTCTTTGCGGCGAGGATGCCAGCAGAAAACTTCCGTTTGCGTCCCGGGAACATAATATTTTGAGCGCTTCTCATCCTCCCTGAACTTTATCCTCGTGAAACCGAACTGAGAAAGGAGGCGGGTCGCAACATCCATACCCTCGTCAATGCTCACATGCTCATCGCATATCACACAGCTCGCCGAATGATAGCTGCGAAGTCTTGTCTCTCCCTCACGCTGCTCCCTCCTGAAGCATCTGTCAACTGAGAAAAGCTTTATGGGCGTTGGCTTCTTCCCCCAGAGCGCCTTAAGCGTGATGAACCATCCTGAAGTCATGTGGCTGCGAAGCGTCATACTCGTTGCGACGGGAGATAGCTCAACCATCTCGGGAAAAACATCATCAATGATCGCAGCCACAACCGCGTCACTCACATTCAGAGATGCGGAGATCTCGTTGAGAAGGTCATCACCGTCGATCTCGCCGCGCTTGTATCTGTGAAGTGTGCTCCTGAGCGCTTCAATTTCATCAGCCCGAAGTGTTTTGCCGAGATGTCTCTCAATCGCTGTGATACGCTCCTCCGAAATTCCAATGTCAGGTCGTGGGAGACCCGCAAGATAGTAACATCGGTCAAGCACCGCAAGAGATTCCTTCCAGAACTGCTTCCTGACATCTTCCTCACTCACAAAAACCGGATTCACAACCTCCTCAAAGCCCATCCGCAGATATGCCTCCCTCAATCGCTGAACTGTGTCAAATACAGGATGCGACCTTCCAACCCGCTCCCTCATCACAGAGCGAGGAAAACGCTCATTCAAACCCTTCTCCTCTATATACGAGGAGCCTTCAAGCCAAACACGCTCAAAATCCTTGCAGATCTCCTCTTTTATCCGCTCCGTGTCAAATTTCATTCTTCTCCCTCTATATTGATTGATGATTTATATGCACCTTATATGCACAACGCAATATGCACAACCCTCAGCGCGAGCGCGATAAATAAAGCGATAAAATAGAGATAAGAATAAAAAAATAAGAATAAAATAAAGTGACAGTGACCAAGAAGTGGCGTCTGCGAAGAGAAAGCAACAGCAAAAGCTTGTGGCGGAACAGGCGCATGCAGCTCGGCTTCATCCGTTGCCCATGCATATGCACAGACAGTGAGGCTTCAAGTCAGATGAGGTGAGGAGGCAGATATTCCGCGCTCAACTCACTCACAGCTCACACGATCACGCGACCAGCATTCTCGCAATTTCAATAGCGTCTTTCACACAATCATCCATGTTCATATACTCAAATTTTGCAAATCTGCCCGCGAGAATTATCCCTTTTTTCCCAAAATATTCTCTCAAAGTCAATACATTCCGCTCATAATTCCTGTCATATATTATATAAGCGAGAGGGGCTCTCACCACTTTCGCGAAACATATGTAATTTCTGTTCAGTATTCCCTTGCGATTCAGATCATTTATTGTTCTTTCCATTATATCATGATCGCTCATATTCCAGATTCCACTACTTCCGCATGCGCATGTGATTTCAGCAAGCACTGCTGTCTTGCCCTCCGGCGCAACATATTTGCTGTAATTTGAAGGGAACGCAACCCTGTGAGGCAGGCAGTCTGCGTCGGGAATGTAAAGCCATGAAATTCCTCTCATATTCTCGCCTGTTTCAGCATCTGCACCTTCCTCAATTTCTATCCTCGCATTCACAGGAGGCTCCCCCTCCAAACCGATCATGACTGTTATGAGCGAATTGAAAGACAGCCCTCTTGACGCATGAACGACGCTCGCAGGAACATTTTCTCCCCCCTCTCTCAACGCATCAACAACAGAAAAAACAGGAATTGTCGCCACAATTTTATCATATTTCATGCATTCCTCTCCATTTGAGACATACCACTTGTCGTTTGAGTGCCAGATTGCCTTAACTTCAAAATTACACACGGTTTTATCGGCGCATTTCCGCTCTATACTGTTTATTAATGCCTCTATCCCTCCTCTTTTTGGATAATAAAAGTTCAACTGATGTGTGTAACCCTCCGAGTTAAAGCCGAGAGATGAACGGAGCACATCAAACACGCTCGGTGAGGGGACTCTGCCCGCTGCCCAGGATGCGTTCAAATCGCTTATCGGGCGTTTCCATATTTTTTCGTTGTATGGAATAAGGTATTTTGATGAGATCCCTCCGCCGAAATTTGCGAGAAGGTATTCATGGAATGATGAAAAGCCGTCGCAGCGGTGTAAGCACTTCTTCGCCCTTGCAAACAGAAAAGAGGCGACACACTTCAGGTTCTCACGCAATGGCAGGTCAGCCAATCCGTTTTCAAATGGATATTTCACGAGCCTCCCGTTGTAGAGGATCTTCGTGTTTCGCCTGCACTTGACAACATTATCGCCCAGCATGCGCAGCATGAAATTCAAGACTTCCCGATCTCTTGAGAATATTATGTGAGAGCCGAAGCAGTCAAATGTGAAGCCTTCCTCGCTCGTTGAACGACAGAGACCACCGCACTCATTCTCCCTCTCCAGGATCTCCGAATCCTCTATCAGAAAGCCGAGAGTCAGACCCGTTAGTCCGCCTCCCAGGATCCCAACAGTCATCCGCTCACGCCCTTCCGCATCATTCTATAAAAAAATTGCGCCATTACAATTCTCCGCCTCACACAGCATCAATCACAGCACAGCCTCCGCAAGCATAAGGAATTTTAAGAATGCATCACATGTGATATCCCATGGAAAGATATGTTGTGGTCGCAATACTCGCAGCAATATGCGGTGTGGGCGTTGGCATTGCAGTCGGCTTCGTGTATGCATCTCAAGTCGCGCCGTCTGAAAAAGCTGTAATAAGCCCTCATGAGGCGGGAGAGAATGCGTTGAATATATTATCGCGCATGGGTGTGAATGCAGATGTTGTTGAGGTCACGCCAGTCAGCAATGCCTCCCTGTATAGAGTGAGGATGAACCTCACAGAAATTCGGGGCACGCGTGAGGAGGTCTTCTATCTCATCCAAAAAGATGGAAAATCCATACTTTCTTATGCGTTTCCGATCCCGACAATAGGGAATTTCATGGTGAGCGAGAGCGATATATGCATGGAAGATGGCAAGCCTGTCGTTTACTTCTTCGGTATTCCCGGATGTTCTCACTGCGTGTGGGAGCATCCAATATTCAAAAATGTCACCGCAAAATTTGAAGGGCACATATCCGTGCATGACAATTACAACGACACAAACGCCGATCGCGACATATTCTCCAGGTTCTCCACGGGAGGATATCCGACAATCGTCCTCGGCTGCAAGTTCTACCGGACAGGATCCGGCGAAACTCTCGGAAAGGAGGAAGAGGCAAATGTGCTCACAGCACTTATATGCGAACTCACAAACGGCAAGCCTGAAAATGTCTGCAACGCACCTGAAATCCGTGAACTGCGCAATCAGATATGATGATGAGCTGAGCTCTGATATCGGTAAGATGCGGCAGCGACCTGAGCTGATGATGGCGGGCGGGAAGTGATGGCGGGCAGGAAGAAAAAGGAGAGTGGAAGAAGAAAAGAAAGCAGAGGAAAGGGGAGGCATGCGAGATGTGAGATGTGACAAATGTGGCAAGCCTGCGGTGACAACATTCAGGACATATCGCATTTCTCTATGTGAGGCATGTTATCCTCGGTTTTATGAGGCGCTTGTCAGACGGAGCATAAAGAGACATTGCATATTGCGAGAAAATGAGCGTGTTCTCATTGCTGTTTCAGGAGGGAAGGACAGTGTAGCGCTTGCACATGTGCTCAAAAAAATAAATGATTTCAACTGGTCGCTTGAGATGCTCCACATAAACCTGGGCACTGGTGAATACTCAGACAGAGCGGAGAAAGTTGTGAAAGAGCTCTCAGAAATGATTGAGATGCCTCTTCTCACAGTGAATCTTGCGGATTTCGGATTTACGATAAAAGATGCTCGCATGCGGAAGCGATGTGCTGCATGTGGAACAGCCAAGCGATATATAATGAATCGGACAGCACGCATGCACGGCTTTGATGTCGTCGTCACCGGGCACACATCTGATGATATTGCTGCATTTGCGCTGAAAAATATCGTTGGCGGAAATATATCATGGATCCTGAAGTTCAAGCCGAGAGCAGAATCATTCGCAGAATCCGTTGTGACGAAAGCACGCCCTCTTTTTGAGCGCACGGAGGAGGAGAACAGGCTCTATGTCAGTGCGGAAAATCTGCCATTGCTTGAGGACAGATGCCCTTTCGCACCACACAGAGATGATTGGAAGGACATAGTTCGCGAAATAGAGAGAAGAAAAACAGGATTTACGCAAAATTTCGTGAGGGGCATCGCAAAACTCGCATCTGAGGCATCATCTGAGGAGACCATTGGGGAAAGAGGCGTGTGCGGTGTGTGCAGTGTGTGCGGTGAAGTCTCATCATCCGATGTGTGCGCATTCTGCAAGCTGAGAGCACGAATTGTGCGTGATGCCGGGGGCAAGATGTGGCGGAGAATGATGCCATGATGCCATGATGATGCCATGATGGTGCCACGATGATGCCATGATGGTGCCACGATGATGCCATGAGGGTGCCACGATGATGCCATGAAGGGATCCGCTGGAGGGCTGGAGAGCTGGAGGGCTGGAGAGGATCAACCTGATGCGGCATCATCTGACAGCGTGAATATTTTGAGAAATACGGGAGCACGCACTATTTCTCCTTTTTTCAGTCCTGCCACGAATTTTATATGTTTCTCTGTTGCGACATCTATGATGCGTTGAGTGATGACTCCATCAAAGACGACGCCTGTGACTTCCTCACATGTCCTCAGATTGTTTACGAGCTCTCTCACTGATGTCTCCATCACGATGTTCCATGAATCATCAAGCATGACCGCGTTGAATGTGCCATGAAGTGCTTTCAGAAACTGCATTATCGCGCGCTTGCCTCCCTGATGCTCCATCTGATGCTGTGTGAGAGGAGCGGGAGAGGATTGAGTATTTTTTTCATCATCTGCTGCGCTCTCGCCGCCTCCCACATCCTCAACCGCATCTGCTGCGGCTGCGGCACTGTCTCGGCCTCTTTTTCTTGAGAGGCGAAGTTTGTGCTGTTGATGCTCTTTCCTCTCCAACATCTGCTCATACTGCTCCACGGGGATCTTGTTCTGCAGTGCTTTCACGATTTCTTTATATGTCATGTCCTCAACGCTCTTTCCCTCAGGTGCGAGAGCCACATAATCAACATCAGCAACCTGAAGCAGCTCCTTCAGTATGAGCTCGCCGCCTCTGTCTCCGTCAAAGAAAGCGGTTACTGTCTTTCTCCGGCATAAGTCAACGATAACCTCAGGTATGTTCGTGCCCTCCACAGCAACAACATTCCGGATGCCGCATTTCAGCAGATTCAAAACATCCGCACGACCTTCAACGATGATTATCGCATCCGCATTCTCAACATTCGGACCTGCTGGAAGTCCTTTATACTGCGTTATCTCCTCCACCTTAAGCGCTTCTCGCACTTCTTCAACCATCTTTTCACATTCAAGGCTCTCCTCAGTGAACTGCCTCAGCAGCTCTTTCGCGCGCTCAACTATCTTTCGTCGCTTCTCCGCACGGACATCCTCTATCTTCTTCACTTCAACCCTCGCAATACACGGACCCACACGATCTATGGTCTCAAGTGCAGCCGCGAGCAGAGCTGTCTCCACCTTGTCAAGGCTCGACGGTATGAGAATATCACCACTTGATTTCCCGCCATGCGTGGATACAGTCACCTCTATACGGCCTATCCTGCCACTCTTCTGCAGATCACGCAGATCAAGATCCTCTCCAAGCAACCCCTCCGTCTGACCAAATATCGCTCCCACTACATCCGATCTCTCAACAAAACCCTCCGCTTTGAACTGAGCATGAACTATATATTTTGTGGTTGTGTTCTCCTGCATTTTCCATAACCTCCTCTCACTTCATTTTCCTGCCAATCATATCCGAACCCATCCATCACATCCATACATCCCATCCATACATCATATATCATACATCATACATTCATCATCTTTCATCCAATTACACACTCACATCTCAAATCCTCCTCGCTTATCTCTCTCTCATCCTCTCCTCTCTCTCATCCTCTCCGCTCTTCACTCACGACAATGCCATAACAAGTGCTGCCATAACAAGTGCGTCCTCACGGTAATTATAATGGCTGTCAGATGCCCCACAGATAAATAACACACACCTCCCGAGCACAAGGCATTCGGATATCATTGACGACTTAATCCTCCACCCCAAATCTGGCAGGAGATCTCCATGAATAAAATGAAATTCATGACAATATTATAAAGGGAACAGAGCAGAGGAGGAGATAACATAAAATGGAATATGTGTTACAGGCGATTTTAAACGACATGATGAGATTTCTTCCGAAAACCGTCATATTGATTGTCATAGGAGTAATACTTGCAAATATTTTCATGGAGAGCGGCGTTATAGATAGGTTCACACCGCTTCTCCTGCCTTTCTGCCGTGCATCAAGGCTGCCGAAGGAGTGTATAAGCTCGCTGCTCACATGTTTCATAAATCCGACCGCCGGAAAGGCAATGCTGGCAGGCTTCTATCAGTCCGGAAATGTCGGCGGGAAGGAGGCACTGCTTACCTCAATAATGGCGACATTTCCCATAGTCGCAGGTGAATCACTCTTCAGAGGGCATGCCATCCTCGCCGTGTTCATACTCGGCCCTTTCATAGGCACTGTTCATATTGTGCTCAACCTCTTCTCCTCATTCCTGCAAAGCCTCATCGCATTCTTCATCGCAAGATTTTCATTGAGCCACACATCCTCTGCGCCTCCCTTATCATCTCCATCATCCTCATTATCTTCCTCATCCTCATCATCCTCATCATCCCCATCATCCCCTCAATCTCCTCAATCATCACAATCGTCAGCGAAATCATCATCGTCGGCGAAATCATCCATCCCATCAGATCTCCACAATCATTCAAAAAACCTCATTATCCTGATCTCAATAAGAAAATCAGCAAAAACGCTCAAAAAAATCCTTCCAACATTTATAATAGCATTTTTTATAATGGATTTTCTTCTTATTTCAGGCGGTATGAACTTAATAGGGTCCTTTTTTGAGCCTGTTCTGCGCATTTTAGGTCTTCCTGGTGCGTGCATATCTGCGATAATAGCGGATTTGGTTCATTTTTCGGCAGGATATGCGACAGTTATCACATTGCTCAACAGCGGCATCATAGATGCGAAGCAGGCGATACTCACACTGCTCGTCGGAAGTATGCTCACGATCACGATGATATATGTGAAGCACAGCTTCTCCATGTATGTCTCGCTTTTCGGCAGGCTGGGCGTGAAAATAAGCATTGCAAATTATGCTTTCAGCATGCTGACGAAACTTCTGATGATCGCAATCGTGATCCTTTTCTGAGTCTTTTTCTGAGCCTTTGTGGCCTTTCCCCGCTATCTTCGTTCAGTTTTGTCAAGCCATCCGGCATTTGCGTTGGGCTTCTCATCAAATTTGGGCACATAAGGCTTTATATCTATCAACGGAGTGCCATCTACTGCATCAATACCGCTGACAATGAGCACATTCCCTTCTCTACCGATCAGTTTCACAACTGAAAGCCCTATTGGGTTCGGTCTGTAGGGAGATCTTGTTGCGAAAACTCCGTGCAGTCTGTCATCCCAGGGTGTTTTTGTGAGCATTGAAAATCCTGATACTCTATGCAGCCAGTACAGAACGATTATGTGTGTGAATGTCTCTATGTCCCTGAGCCCCTCTTCATATTCTCTGAATATCTCAATTCTGCATATTTCGCTGACGATGTTGCTCTGTCTGGGCACCTCGCTGATTTCTCTGAAAGGTGTGTGAATCGTGCCTATCCTTCGGACAGTTCCGCATATTTCACACATCACGATGATAGATGGCAGAACATCATTAAAAAAGGTTTAAATGAGCGAAATGCAATTCCCCATTCATTTTGAATTATAAAGAAATGAGCGAGGAACTCGCTTTCAATGTGCTGATCAACAGGATATATTCAAAAACCAGTCTTGATTTCTCCAGATACAAAAGAGAATACATAAAAAGAAGAATATCCGGCAGAATGAGAGCGATAGGTGTGAATTCGTATGCACAATATCTCCGCTATCTGGAAAAAAATCCTGAAGAATATGCGCACATTATGGACAGTGTTGCGATAAATGTTACCGAATTTTTCAGAGATCCGGGCACATTCTTTGCATTCAGGAATGAAGTGCTTCCGGAGATATTGAGCAGAAAGATCGGAAGAAAAAGCAGAGGGGAAAAAGTATGCGGAGAGGCTGAGAAGTGGCGTGGCAATGTGCCGGGCAGCTGTGATTACGGTGCGAGGGGCGACTGCGAAAAGCATGGCGGGAATGATGATGGCATGCGTGCGACGGGCTGCGTGGGCTTAGGCGTTCGCCGGGAAGCTTTGAGGTCAGGCGCGGAGAGGTCGGGCACAGAGAGGTCGGGCACATTGAGAATATGGAGTGCGGGATGTGCGTCTGGCGAGGAGCCCTACACGATCGCAATTATACTGCTTGAGGAGCTCGGCGATGATCTGGGAAATCTTCTGGTATCCATTCTTGCGACTGACATAGATGATGATGCGCTGAAAAAGGCCATGCAGGGATTTTATCAGCAATTTTCACTCAAAAACATTCCGCCGAACATTTTGAAAAAATATTTTCACAGCGAGAATGGAGGATACAGAATAAAAGATGTTGTGAAAAGACTTGTTAGATTCAGGAAGCATGACCTGATATCCGGCGAGAAACTCCGGTATTTTGATGTGATTTTCTGCCGGAATGTGATGATATATTTCTCAAGAGAGCTTCAGGAACGCTTGTTCATGGACTTCTATAACTCACTGAATGATGGAGGATTTCTGATAATAGGAAAAACAGAGACGCTGACGGGTGAGGCAAGGGAAAAGTTCATATGCGTGAACGTGCAGGAACGAATTTTCAGAAAGCCGCCAAGATAGCGCGTGAGAGCGCAACAGCGACAATACCTGCCGGGCGACTGCATCTTAATTTCGCTTTGTGGCACAATTCTGTAATTGAATTTCCCAAATTCATTTTTGATTGATGCGGATTTATTGATGCAGATTATTATTTATATGTCCATAAAATTAATTTCATTCGGAATGTTTGACATGAAATATTTAATTTCCTTCATAATGTTTTCCCAACAGCACATACTCTCCTTTCTTGAAAACTCTCACCATTTTGGCTCTTGAAGTCTATCCTTACCCTCCATTTATGACGAATTCACTCAGATTTGCTACTTTTGCTCCAGAACTATCCACAGCAATAACAGAATGATGATGGAGCCTTATGATGGAGCTCTCACTTCTATCTGCCCTATCTGCTGTTCATATGCAATCATGCAATATCATGAAAATAGCAAAACATTTGGTCTTCCTCTCCTCTCTCTTTCCTTCATTCATCCTCTTCCCCATTCCTCTTCTCCAGAGCTGAAAAGAATTTCTCCTTTCCGGCAACTTATCCCCTCTCGCTGCCATAAAATATAAAAATATAATTATGGTTTATGCCACAAAGCATTTAATTTAATGAGAACAAAAAAGAGCTGAGGGAGAAGGGAGCAGCCCGGTGGTGTAGCGGTCAATCATGTGAGGCTCTGGACCTCACGACCCAGGTTCGAATCCTGGCCGGGCTATCAGTTGACATCCGTCAGCTGACATAACTATCACATAGCCATCAGTTGACATAATACATAGAATATGAGGCATGGGGCAGCGAGACATCATGCATATGAAGATGACATTGCGCGCTGCGGTGTTCTTGCTCTTCTTCTGGAGGTTTCAGCGTATCCAAAGCCGGGTAATGTGAGCAGGATGCATGATTTTCCTGATACCAAATACGAGCATTTCATGGCATCTGCTGTAGCGCTGTTTCCGGTGTTCAGATATGCTGCACTTATAGGCGTCACTGGTAAAACAGGCGGAAATATAGGAAGGCTTGTGAGAGAAGGAGTTGAAGAGAGCATGCGATGGCAGAGTGGCGGAAACACGCACTTTGGCTCCATACTTCTTTTCATACCGCTCGCAATGGCTGCCGGAAAATCTCATGAGCAGCTTCATGATGGCTCGTATACCGCGATGATGATGGAGATGCGTGAGCACGCAATTGAAATAATGCGAGAAAGCACAGTTGAGGATGCTGTTCAGCTGTATAATGCGTTTCAAAAGGCAAATGTGCGTGTTCAGCATGTTGATGACCTTGATGTTCGTGATCCTGATGCGGTGAATGAGATACTGCGAAGAGGATTGACACTGCATGATATACTCTCAATCTCAGCCTCATACGACACTATATCCGCAGAACTCGTTGGAGGATTTCCGCGTTCATTCAAATATGCGGATCTCATACTTGAGATGAGCAGCACATGCACTGACACGCGCATGCAATGCAATCTGACTGAAATCGCGAGGCATAATGCCCGCAGAAGACATATCAGCGGAAAACATATCATATCAGATGTCATATCTTATGCCTACATTCATCTGCTCGCCTCTGAAGAGGACACCTTCGTGCGGATGAAGTTCGGAGCGGAAAAGAGCAGATATGTGCGTGAAAGAGCTGCGGAACTCCTTGAAAAGTTGAATGGATTTTTTGATTGTGAGAATGTTTATGACAATCATAATGATTATAATAATTATTATAATGAAATAGAGAAATATGATGACGAACTTATCACACATGGCATAAACCCGGGAACTTCAGCAGACATAATAGCAGCAGCAATATTCATCGCACTTCTCTGCGGATTGAAAATATGAAAACATCATTCATGCACCAGTCCAAATTTCCGGACAAACTCCACCCATCCCTCAGGACCTGCTCCTCTCGTCACATAAATTCTGGATCTCAGAGGCTCAGGCACAATATCCACGCAACTGCTGCCGTCAGGTCTTCGGACGAGTGCCGGAATGTCAACCTCGGAGAGCATGGGAATGTCGTTCGCACTGTCTCCTATGCCATATGTTTTTCTGTTTTTGTTTTTGTCTTTGTTTCTGTTTCTGTTTCTGTGTTCCCTGGCAAAAAGCGCTTTAAGTATGCGAACTGCTCTCCCCTTATCCACTTCTCCGCTGTATATCGTGAAGAATCTTCCGCCGTGAGATATGCGAAATCCTCTTTCTGATGCTTTTTCCATGATATGACGCACTTCCATGCTTCCTTTCATGCTGTCTTCCTCTCTCTCCTTCTCTTTCTTCTCACACATGAAACTGCCCTCAGAACTCATGGCGACAGACGATGACGATACAATCAGGAAGCTCTCGCTGTATTCTCTGCACTTCGCAAGCGCCGCAAGCTCAACACTCAACCCGCTCACATCCGCCAGTTCCCTGACGCTCATATCTCCGAATCCCCTGATTTCAACACCGGTCTCATGTGAGATCTCCCTCAACACACGCCTCATATGCATGTATCTGTCAGTGCCCGCATCAGCGGCGAGTTCAAGCACTATGTATCCATCGCGCACCTCAACACTCACTTCTCCTTCACACTCATCACACTCATCTCGCACATAATCAAATAATTCATCAAAAAACGGGAAATAACCATCAGGAATATATATAGCACTTCCGTTTTCAACGATAAAAGGATCATTCACATTGCATATTTTTCTATAATATTCAATCTCAGCATGTGTTTTCGTGGTGCAGAATATAAGAGGGCATTTTAATGCATATATTTTTGGGAGAACAACATCAATAGAATACTCAGTATCAAGCAATGTGCCGTCAATATCCGAGAACAGAACACACCACATGCTTACTCTTCCATTACTCCTCCATTACCTCTCTCACAGATTCCCTGTCATCAAATGTGGCTGCTGTGTGGGAAGCTGATGATGTCTGAGCGCTGAACCATTTGAATGTATCTGAACTGCTCTCAATTATTTTCATGAAGAGATCCGCATCTATATTGCCGATGGGAGGCATTTTGATGTTTTCCTCCGGCATCTCCCGCCTTCCTGTCATCTCCTCTATCTCGTGCATGAGACCTTCTCTGACGAAATCGCTGCAAATTCTGCTGTGATATATTGTTGAAAGCGATGCAAGCAGCATGTTTGTGATGTGTTCTTCTCCTTTTTCCTCGTGAATATGCGGGTTAAGTGTCTCTATCTGAAATATTTCAACCCCCTCCTTCACTGCATCAGGAAAGGAAGAGTGCTCTTGAGCACACAATCCGAACTCCTCAAAAAGATAAACGAACTGATATGGCTCAATTGAGTATCCTGTTGAAAACTGCAGTATCTCAGCAAGCTTCATGGTCATAGCATGCTCTCCTGCGTTTCCCGTTTTTATTATGCCGGTCTCAAAATTAGTGCACACTGAGAGGAGCATGTTGAGATACTTGTTTGTGCTCTCGCTCACACGACCCCATTTCCTGAAATAAAGGCGCTCCTCTATTACCTTGGGCTTGTATCTCCATGCAAGGCGCACCATGCAGTAGGGGCTCTTGGACATACAGAAACCAGCAGCATAATCAAGCACATACTCGTTCACAGACCCCGGAATGTAATTGTCCGCATCTATGAAACCGACATAACCCTTGCCAATAGCCTTCGCTATGAGTATCCCTATTATCATGCCCTCAGCCTTGCCGTCCCTCACAAGCATGTTATCGTCAAGTATGTGCTTGTATCCAATATCGTGAAACGCAATCGCAAGACCATCATCCTTCTGATGAATCATTATTATCTCCTGACCTGTGAGTTCAGCAATGCGTTTAACAACATCTTTCTCCATTTTATATCTGTCCTGAGGATCTCTTGAACTGTTTGACACAATTATTATTGTTGTATCGTGCGGAACTGCTCTTAAAACTCCATCAAGAAGGTGAATTTTTTCGTTTTTTATAGGTATAATCATCGCAGAACGCCTGAGAACTTCCATCAGCGCATCTCTCGGAATGCTGTTTGCATGAGGTGCATCATAGTTTCCGGAATCCAGCTTTATAACACGCTGCAACTCGTGCAGCTTCAAAGACCCAAATATCTCCGTGTGTCTCGGAATCTCAAGTAACATCAATGATAAATACTTCTTTATATATAAAAGAGGTTGCGGTCAGGTTGCGGTCAAACAGCACATAACACACAATACACAACTCACAACTCACAGCACACCCAGACCCCAATACAATCCTCAAATCAACTCGGATCCTCAACTCAGATCACAGCAACAGCACAGCGCACAACCGGAGCTCATGCCATTATCTCCTTCAATGCGCTTATCAGCCTCTCATTTTCCTCTCTCCTGCCGATGGATATGCGGATCAGCGTGTCTCCAGCACCTCTGAATGATGAGCAGTCTCTCACGATTATTCCGCGGCTCAGAAGTTCATCGCAGACGAATGCTGATTTCATTGGCGACACATCAACAGGCAGGAAGTTCGCATCCGAGTCATAAACATTGAGGAGCTCACTCAGTCCCGCTTTCAGAAACTCTCTCTCACGCCTCACATGCTCTATGCTCATGCGCAGATGCTCATAATCATGAAGTGCGATTATAGCTGCTTCTATCGCAACACTGTTCACGCTGAATGGGAGAGACGTCTTTTTAAATGTGCTCACAAGCCAGTCAGGAAGAACTGCATAGCCTATGCGAAGTCCTGCAAGCGCAAAAGCCTTTGAAAATGTGCGAGTCACAACAATGTTCTCATATTTCAGCGGCATATCAATGAAAGAATGATATGCAAACTCAGCATAAGCCTCATCTATGATGATAATGCCGTCAAACTGTTCAACAATGCTCATCATATCTTTCTTCCCGACAGAATCCCCGGTGGGGTTGTTTGGCGAGCATAGGAAAAGCATCTTCGTGCGCTCATCGCTTGCGCTTATGAGAGATTCAGCGGAAATTCGGAAAGAATTGTCCCCTTTTATGCGAGACACGAATACGGGATATCCTCCTGAGAGGAGAACGAGAGACTCATAAAGCGAGAATGTCGGTATCGGTATGACAGCGTTTGTGTTCACCTCCATGAAAATTCTGGTGAGTGTGTCAAGAATGCCGTCCGAGCCTGCACCTATGACTATGTTCTCCTTCGGAATGCGCACATGATGAAAGCGATGCAGATATGCAGCAATCTCCTCACGCAGAACATCCTCCCGCTCATACCAGGGATATCTGCTGAGGTCTATCTCATATCTCAGCATCTCAGAAAGCGCACTGACAACTTCCCTGCTCGTTCCAAGCGGGTTCTCATTTGAACTCAGCTTTATCGCACCCTTCACAGTTTTGCCAGGCTTGTATTCCGTGACATGCTTGAGACACTCACGCACTCCTCTCATATCTCAGTCACCCTCCAGTTGCGCTCGTCTTTCGCCTCTGCGGCGCGGGCAGCCGAAAATGTCTCCCTCATCTCGCCATCTGATGTTACGCCCACACTCACAGCATCCGCATATTTGAATATGAAGGAAAACACCTCACGATCCGGCCTGATATTTCCGGCTGCGAGCGGCTTTATCGCTATTATTCCCTTATCAGTCATTTTAATAGCTCTTATCGCACTTTCAAAGTCAGGAAGCATCGCATACCCCACAGGGTTCAGCGGTGCGAGGTAGAACTCAACATCATACCCTGCTCTGTCCATTTCGGGTATCGTGTCTCCAGGAATATGTGTTGCCGCAGCTGGAATTGCTCCAACATCTCTTATTTTCGCGGTCCATCCCCCTATCCGCTCGTCAAGTGAATCGCAGAAAAGCGCATGAACTGCGATAATTTCGGGATTGATGTCCTCCAAAACACTCAAATCATGCTCAAATCTGCTGCCTGTCACTGTTGCAACAACAAAAAAATCATCGCCCGTATCCATTTCAGCCCTTTTCAGGGCATTGACAAGAGGCTCATAAACAATCAACTGCACAGCCTTCACACCATATTCTGCTGATTTCACAAAAATTTCCACCATGTTTTCTTCGTTATGGAAAAATCTCATGCGATATTCATGTGCTCTCCTGCCAAACTGCGCAGCCCCTATGAAGGGCGAGGTGCCCAACATCAATCTCGGTATCCTGCGTGCCATATCTGAAAAGCGGTTTTTTTGATAAAAAAGCATGGAATTCGCTATTTATTTTGCTATTTCGTTATTTCGTTATTTCACTATTTCACTATCACTATTTCACTGTTCGTTCATAACAGAGCATAATGACAGGCGATGAAATTCTGCTGAGGAAGTTTGAAGGTGCGATGCTTGGTGCTGCGGTTGGCGATGCGATAGGGGCGCCTGTTGAGGGATTCAGCGGCGAGCGTGCAGCACGTTTATATGATGAAAGAGGATGGAAAATGGTTTCTGGCAGATACACAGACGATACTGAAATGATGATAGGGGTTGCGGAGTCGCTCATCGCGTGCAGAGGATTCAACGGTGAGCACATGGCGATGCAGTTTTTGCGAAACTACGATGGGAGCAGGGGATACGGCCCGGGGACTGAGGAAGTCTTCAGAATTCTCCGTCGCATCGGATGTCAGAGGTGGAGGGAGGCATCTCTCTCGCTTTTCGGCGGTGAGGGCTCATACGGAAACGGTGCGGCGATGCGTGTTGTGCCTGTTGGCCTGCTTTATCACGACGATGTGAACAAGCTTGTGGAGGTCTCATATGAATCAAGCCTCATAACACATGCACATCAACTCGCGAAGGAAGGTGCCGCGCTTCAGGCATATGCGGTCGCACTCGCTGTGAGAAGCGATACAGGCGGTGAGAGGCTCAAGATGCTGCGTGCGTTGAAGGAAGCGCCCATCTCCTCCTCATACATGGAAAAACTGAGCAGAATTGAGGAGATCCTGCGCATGGAGAGACATGATGATGAAGTCAGGAAGCGCGTCATCAGTGAGCTCGGGAACGGAATAGAAGCGCTGAACTCAGTTCCCACAGCCATATTTTCCTTCCTCCACACAGAAAATTTCGTGGAGAGCATAAAATTTGCGATAAGCGTCGGCGGCGACACGGACACGATCGCTGCGATGACAGGCGCGATAAGCGGAGCATTCCACACCGTTTCTGAAATTCCGGATTACTGGCTCACAGATCTTGAACGCCAAAGTTATATAAGACAATTGGCAGATAACTTACACAAGTTATGGAAAGAAATGTGAGCGATATGAATATAGAGATGTTCAAGGCGATCAGCAGCAAGACGAGAATGGAGATGCTAAAGCTGCTGATGCACCGCAAATATCACATCACGGGGCTTGCTCAGGAAATAGGTATCTCAGTGCCTGTAGCAGCCAAACATGTGCGTATATTGGAAGATGCAGGACTCGTTGTATCCGAAGAATTCGGAAGGACGAGAGTGTTAAGCATCAATAAAGACAGATTATATGAGATTCTGGATGTGTTTGGCGAAGATTACGAGGTAAAAGTGGAGAAGGGAAAGAGTGTCTTGGATGTTCTGAAAGAAGTTTCGGGGATTGGTGTGAGGAAAATAGATGAGAAGGAGTTCATTGTTTCTATAAACGGCGAAAATGGATTTTACATATATGAGGTGAACGGCGACGTTCCTGATGTGCCGGTGAACAAATACAGGATTGAGAGAGATGGTGAACTTGTCGTAAAAAAGCTCGTTCCTGTTCTGAAGAAAAAGATAAAAGTAATTGTGAGCAATGCAGAAAGCAAAGAAAATGCGCATGATTTGTCTCACAGACATAATTCTTAACCATCTCATGCCAATGGCGTGATGAAGCCAGCGGGAAATTTATTTGAAATTTGAAATTGAAGTTTATATGTCAGCGGAGAGAGCCGCGGAAAATGTCAGGTGGAAAGGTGGAAAATATGATCAAATAGAGGGAGGATAGGGGCGAGAGGAGTTGAGCAGCAGGAAGAAGGATTACTATGAGATTCTTGGTGTGAGCAGGGATGCATCGCAGGAGGAGATAAAGCGAGCGTTCAGAAGACTTGCGAAGAAGTATCATCCTGATCTGAACAAGGACAATCCAAAGGAGGCAGAGGAGAAGTTCAAGGAGATTTCTGAGGCGTATGAGGTGCTTTCTGATCCTGAGAAGCGTGCTGCCTACGACAGATATGGACATGAAGCCGTGGATTTCGGTCCTGGGGGATTTGACTGGTCAAAGTTCACGAGGTTCAGCGACATTGAAGACATATTCGGCGATTTTTTCAGGGATTTCGGATTTGATTTTGGATTTGGCAGAGGCTCGCTGTTTGAGGATTTTATAAGATGGCGTGAGCGGGAGAGAGGGGAGGCTGCGAGGAAGGGAGCAGATGTGTATTGTGAGGTGGAGATAAGCCTTGAAGAGGCTGCGAGAGGCGTTGAGAGGGACATAGAAGTGTTGAAGGAGGAGGTATGCGATGTTTGCGGAGGATCAGGCGCTGCTCCCGGAGGATTGCGCACATGCCCCACATGCGGCGGCACAGGTCAGCTCCGGAGGGAACAGCATTACGGATTCTCACATTTCATCTCAATCACCCAATGCCCGAACTGTCGTGGCAGCGGAAATATAGTTGAGAGACGATGTGATGTGTGCGGTGGCAGCGGTCGCCGTGAGAGGAGGAAGCGCATTCGCATTCACATTCCAGCTGGAGTTATGGATGGTATGCATCTGAAAATTGCGGGAGAGGGAGCCGCAGGAACTTCAGGTGGACCTCCCGGCGATCTTTTCGTAGTTGTCAAGGTGAGAGAGGATCCGCATTTCAAGCGTATAGGCGACGACCTCATCTGTGAAGTGCCCGTGAGATTCGCTCAGCTCGCACTCGGCGACGAGATAAGAGTCAGAACAATAGATGGAGATCATGTGCATGTGAAGATTCCCCCCGGAACAGACCCTGATTCTGTGATAAGGGTGAAAAGAAAGGGCATGCCCTCAATAAAAAACCCCAGACATCGCGGCGACATGCTTGTGAAGCTCAAGATGCGCGTGCCCAAAAAACTCAGCAGACGGCAGAAAGAGCTTCTGCGAGCATTTGACAGTGAAGAACAGCAACATCACTGACTCACGCCTATATCCTGTTTGAGTCGAGGATTGACAGCAGCTCACTCAGATCTATGACACCAAATCCTATTGCTGAATCAGCAGCTCCATATGATATGATTATTTCGTCGTCAACTACCTGAGCGCCGCATGGAAATACAACAAACGGTCTGTCTCCATATACCTCGTAGTTCTCCCGCGGTTCCATTATGTAGTGTGGAGACACTGCTGTTATTTCCAGATTTTCATTCATCAGAACAGCGAACACGCGATATATTTCCATGCTTATACCATGTAGCAGCAGAAGATATTCATCCTTCGCCACTTTTATTGGAGGAGTTCCCCATCCTATTCGCTCCTCAAATTTCGCACGCTCGCATATGAGGTGTGTGTTGCTCACTGAGACCTCTGTGAGATCTCTCATATGCAGCGCATCATCAGAAACCTCGCTTGCCGCGAGATAAAACCGCTCATCCATCATGTGCGGACGGTGGAAAAGCCTTATACGATCGCCAACCCTGCATATAAACGCATCTTTATCGCTCACAAGAAAGTCTCTGAACTCAACTGGAAGACGGAAAACGCATGTCTTCCTCCATATTCCGTTTTCACGTATTGCTGCTATCGGAAATGTCCTGTTCGCCCGCTTTGATGCGTCAAAATAGTTTACTGTGCGCCCGCAGTATGTCATGAACAGATTTCCATCAACCTCGCTGACCCTGGGGTCCTCAACACCCCATATGTCAAACCTGTTGTCGGGTATCAGCTTTATCTCGGCTGTCAGATATCTCTCAGATATTGTTTCTGAGAGTATATCGTCCACCGAAACAGTTATCTCCGCAACAGCACTCGCATATGTGAAATAACCGAGAATTATTCGCCCGTATATCGAGGCTTTATCACCCTCTATCATGAGTGCTGGATTGAAAATAGTAACAGGTTTGCTCACTGGATGCCTCTTCAAACGCACTTTGTCGGCTGTTATCACCCCCATACGCCGCACTATATCAAATGTTTTGCTGTTCCTTACTTCTTTCACTCCCGTATTACGCTCTGAAACAATTTTCAGCATATCTGATGGATCCTCCACCCTTTTTAAAATTATTATGTTTTATTCTTTTTCACTCTTTCTGTTTTTTCATTTTTCAGTCATGATTCTCCATCAGCTTATCGCTTATGCTTATCGCTGCGCTTGATAGCTGAGTGTTGAGCGGCACTGCGATCAGTGGCACCCGGGCTTCCTCATCTGGCGTTTCATTCTGCGTGTGTGCCTCATGGTCTCCGCACATGATCAAAATTGTCTCTGCGTCTGTCGTTCTGATAGCACGCACGATATGGCCGACAATTGCATCCGTGAACCTCGCAGCAACATGCATGTCATATGCACGATGTGCAAATCTGTCAATCGTGCGGAGATGTGCAAATATCATCACAGCACCATCACTCAGCGCACTGATAACATCTCTCGCAACTTCACTGTCATAGCTCATGATGTCCTCCCTGTCTCTGACCGGAAAAACAAGGCTTATCCTGTTTTTCAGAGGTTCGGCACCTTTTTCCTCCAAAATTGCTGCAGTTTTGAAGCCGTAAGCATCAATAATCTCAAGTATTGAATCAATATTTGATTTCCCAACATCATTTTCTGTTGTAATTCCGTGTGATTCTGGTGGTAGACCTGTGAGGATTGATGCTATTGCAGGTGTTGTGTGCGTGCTCACGGTATCACATGGGAGGAGTATGCCCCTATCAACAAGTGCGTTGATCTCAGGGAAATCTGATGCAAATGATCTAAATATGTTGCAATCAAAGCTGTCAATGACTATCAAAACAACGCGAAAATCACTGTTGTTTTTATTTTGATTTTGATTTTGAATTTGAATTTGATTTTGATTTTGAAGCTGCAGCACCTCGTTCAGAGGTTCGGCATCAGAGCTCAGCGGTATCGCGAACATCTTCGCGATTGTAGGTGCGATCTGCAGGAGGGAGCACATCATATCACACACCGCTTAACACTTTTAACGGCATCCATTGCAGCCTCAAAAGCATCTTCTCTGCTGTTACCAACTCCTATCCCGGATGCCAGAGGCTCACCTCTCCTCAACACACGACCCCTCGGCGGAATATCAGCAATGAATTTGCAATCATATTTTTTCTTCATTTGCTTTGCCACAATGCAGTTTCGCTCGGCGAAAATTATAAGTCTCGCAGCATAATGAAGATCATGACAATCCACCGAGCGCAGTTTGATATTCCCCTCAATCAGCTCGCCGCCACACGCTTTCAAATGCGCATCCACAACATTCAGTCCCGTGCATAGCTCAACAGTGTCCAGAGAGCCCTGAAATCTCGGATTCACCTCTATAACAAAAAATCCATCATCCGTAATTATGAAATCAACACCATTGGAACCAATCAATCCAAGTTCAAGAACAATTATCTCCGCAATATCACACATCTCTCTCTCAAATTTCGTCTTTAATGGAGATATATTTCCGCAATACACGAACTGATGTGTGCAATTCAGCGATTTCAGCCCGATTAATTGCTCATTAACACATATAGAAATTGCCTTTTTGCCTGTTGAGATGACAGATACGCTTGCTGGCATCCCCTTCACGAACTCCTGAAATATGATGTTCTTATGTTTCAGTGCATGCCTCAGCTCCAGCTCGTTCCTGCACAGGATGTTTGATGTGCCGCCGCCACCATATATGGGCTTCGCAACCAGTGGAAACCTCATCCGTGCTGAAGATGAAATGTCGCTTTTGGTGTATGTTCGCGGGTGTGGTATTCCGAGATCATCCAGATATTCTGACAGTTTCTCCTTATTTGCAGCCTCTTTCATGATATCAGGTGGATTACCTATGATTTTCTTCTCAATTTTCTCACTTAATTTTGCAGTTTCGCACCCTGAACCCACAATTATACCATCAACATTTTCGGAAATCATCTCAATATGTTTTATTTCCCTTTCATTCAGTGGAAAGTTCAGTTTTGTGAATGCATATGAGCATTCTCTTGTGTCAATATCGCCGAATGCATCGGCAGCGATGATCTCATGTGATGCCCTCGCGCCTGAGCATGCCATCTGTCGCACGGAATAGCCTGTTGCAAGCAGTCGCATCGTTACTAACATAACATGAACTGTTAATGTTTGATATGAGCTGGAAATATGAGCCGGAAAACAGACGGGAAACATGAAAGATCGAAATGACGGCGTGGGCTGAGAAGTATCGTCCGAGGCGTTTGAGCGAGGTTGTCGGAAATCCAAGCGCAGTGGAGGAGCTGCGTGCGTGGGCTGATTCTTTCCCAAAGCACCGGGCGGCAATCCTTCACGGACCGCCTGGATGCGGGAAGACTTCCGCCGCACTCGCACTCGCCTCTGAGAAGGGGTGGGATTTCGTTGAGCTCAACGCATCTGACAAGCGAAGTGCGGACATCATAAAAAACATAGTGGGGCATGCCGCTGAAAGTGAGACGCTGAGCGGCGGCGGCAAAACGAGGCTGATAATCCTCGATGAAGCCGACAACATTCATGGAAAGGAGGACAGAGGAGGCATAAAGGCGATAACCGAGATTGTGAAAAGGAGTGAGCAGCCGATCGTGCTCATAGCAAACGATTTACACAAGATAAGCAGCACTCTGAGACGCTATTGCAAAGTCATTCGCTTCAGAAGATTGAGCGAACATGCAGTTATGAGTGTATTGCGCAACATATGTGAATCAGAAAATCTGAATATAGACGAATCCGTGCTGCGTTTAATTGCAAAAAATGCAAAAGGCGATCTTAGATCTGCAATAAATGACCTTCAGGCAGCTGCTTCAATCGCTTCAGATGCTTATGCAGTTGAAAAACCGCTTAAAGATATGGCAATATCAGAGCGAGACAGAGAAGAAACAATATTCACTGTTATGAGCCGTATATTCCACGGATGCAGTGCTGAAAATGCTTATCTCATGCTCATAAACCTTGACATGACTCCTGAAGATGTGGAACGATGGATATATGAGAACATCTCACACGCAGCACATCCGCTCGGCATGCACTGCATGCGCCTTGCAGATAAGTTCATCGGTCGCACAAGAAGAACTGGGAATTTCCATCTCTGGAAATATGCGAGCAGTCTCATGGCTTGCATCGCAGAGGTGGCTGAGCAACGCGCAGCAGCAACATTCCAGAAATATCGCCCTCCCTCATGGCGACGCTCAGACACTCTTTCAGAAGAACTTGCACGAAAAATAGGCGAACACGCTCATATATCCATAAAATCCGCTCGCATGCTGATGCCCCTGCTCAAAATCATTTTTGAGAATGACATCTCACATGCAGCTGAAATCTCAGCAGATTTAAATCTGAAAAAGGAGGAGATAATGCTCCTCACAGACTCAGAAAAAGCAGAGCGCATACTTGCAAAAATTGATGAAATTTTTAAACATGAAAAAGAGGAGAAATTTTTTGCGAAAAAATGGATGAGAAAAGCAGCGGATACAGTGACGGCAGAAGCGCATGTGAAAAAAAGTGATGAAAGAGGGGAGGAGAAGAGAGAAAAATGTGGAGAGGAGAGAGAAGAAAAGAGAGAGAAAAGAGAGAGAGGAGAGCCCAAGCTGAGAGATGGGGAGCCAAAAGATAAAAAAGAAGAGCGAAGGAAACAGCGGACATTGACAGATTTTGAGCTTGATGAGACATCATGATTGAATTTAATGTCATGAATTCAATGAGCATAAAGCCAGGCACATCCATTCATTCCATTGTCCGCACGGTATTGAGCGACACAACATGTGCTGGCAGAGGCTGCTTCGGGATGCGGGAGTATTCCTCACTCGGCTCAAACGGACTCTGCAGAAATTCGCCTCAGCAGAGAGCATCAGCGGGTCAATACAGCATATCACGAAGTTCTTCCATGACTTCCTTCACCTTCTCCGTGTTCCAGTAGATTCGTATTGCTTTTCCCTTTGACCGTGGCATCTGCGACACATAGTATCTGCTTGCGAGGAACCCATGTTCCTCAAGTGTGAGCAGATGATGCGAGACAAGTCTCCGATCCTTCCCGATCCTGTCGCTTATCTCGTTTATGTGCATCGGTCGCTCTTTCAGCACCTTCACAATTCTGTATCTTATCGGGTGGAAAAGCACATGTGCACTCTCTATAAGCTTCTCCTCGTCCATCCCCCTCTACCATCCATCGCTCGCCTCTTTTAAATCTTTCTATTTTTTCCAAATTCATTTTTATATGGAAACCTTTTTCAAGCAGAGGCTGCAACGCGGAAACTGCTCTGCCTTTGCCTTTGATCGCCATGTGATGATGTGACGATGGCGTGGCGCAAAGTATTTAAATGAGTGTGAATAAAAAAATCATAGCAGCGGGGTGGGGTAGTCAGGATATCCCGTCGGGCTCATAAGCGCAGGCGGAGAAACCCGGAGATCGATGGTTCGAATCCATCCCCCGCTATCTCAGCTGCTCTGTACCTTTGCTCTATATTTTCTGTTTCATCTCTTGATTCACTCTCTCTGTTTCTGTTTCAGAACTGTTTCAGTTTCAGTTTTATACTTCCTCCGTCTCAACAGAGAGACATGCAGAGCCCTCCTGCGTGAGTCTGATGTTCGATGTTCCAGCTGCCAAATGTGAATGGGTCGGGAGATGGAGAAGAAATGGAAAACGGGGCGTGAACCTTTTAGGATGGGGGATAGAAATTAGGAAAGATGTACATTGGACGCAGGTGACGAGGATGGAAGATTTTCAGTTGAGGTTGATGGATCTGAAGGAGCGCATAGAACGGCTGAAGCGAAGGAAGAGAGCTCTCATTCTTGCACACAACTATCAGAGACCCGAGGTTCAGGAGATTGCGGATGTCGTCGGTGATTCGCTTGAGCTTGCGATAGCCGCTCAGAATACTGATGCGGACATCATTGTTTTCTGCGGTGTTGATTTCATGGCGGAGACAGCCTATGTTCTGAATCCCGACAGGAAAGTGCTGCTTCCAGATGTCGGAGCGATATGCCCGATGGCGCAGATGTTAAATGCGGAGATGATAAGAGAGGCAAGGAGAGCGCATCCAGATGCTGAGGTCGTGCTGTATGTAAACACGAGCGCACACGCAAAGGCGCTTGCGGACTGCATATGCACATCCGCGAACGCTCCTGAAATCGTGAATGCCATGTCCTCACAAAATATCATATTTGGTCCCGATAAGAATCTCTCATATTTTGTGAGGAAGCGAAGCGATAAGAGGATCATAACAGTTCCAGAATATGGAATATGCCCGACACATCACCAGATATCACTTGAAGACCTCATCGCCGCTCGCGCATCTCATCCATATGCAGAGGTTGTTGTGCATCCTGAATGCGTTCCTGAGGTTCAGGAGAATGCTGATTTCATCGCCTCAACAAGCGGCATGCTCAGGTATTGCAGCAAATCCTCAGCGAGTGAATTCGTGATAGGCACGGAAATAGGCCTGATATACAGACTGAAAAAGCAGAACCCATCAAAAAAGTTTTATCCGATATCAGAGAATGCTGTGTGCCCGCAGATGAAAATGCATTCACTTCCCAAAATAGAGGCGGCATTGGAGAGAGAAAAACCAGTTGTGAGAGTTCCTGAGGATGTCGCAGCAGATGCGAGAAGGGCAATAGAGCGCATGATATCACACCGGTGACTGAAGGTGACTGATAATGATATCTGATGATATGACCGAAACTGAAAGAAAGAGAACTGAAAGCAGGAGCACCGACAGCACGAAGAACGCAGAGCGTCATGCATTTGCATCTTTGCGAGGCAATGAAGAATACATATTGGGTGTGAAGAAAGTGATTTTCCCAACAATTTTCGGCATCATCGCAGGCATCCTGTCCTTTACGCTGACAAATCCTGCAGAGGGCGATGGATTACTTATTGCTATGATATTCATACTGATACAGAGGTTCATATATCCTCGCTACAACATGCTCAAAGATGCGAAAGATTTCCTTTATCTCTCCTTTATGACTCTTTTCGGCTGGTTCATATCATTCACGCTGCTTTTGAATTTATAGTCATGGTCCGGAAGCAGATGCATCGCTTGACCTCTGCTGTTGCTTCAATAGGTGGGCGAGCGCTATTGCGAGAGCATCTGTCACATCGTATGGTCTGGGAATTTTGTCCATATGCAAAATCTCGCATACACAGCGAGCAACCTCCTTCTTTGATGCTCTTCCCCGTCCGGTTATTATGTTTTTTACAGCAGATGAATTATATTCGTATGTTTTCAACCCGGAAACTGCAGCGGCTAACATACAAACACCCCGTGATTGACCAACGCTCATAGCTGTTTTCACATTTGCATTGAAAAATATCTTTTCAATCGCCATTATATCGGGCTCATATTGGCTTATTATTTTCAGCAGTGAGTCATATATTGTTTTCAATCTCATCTCCTTTGGCTGATCCTGCCTTGTCCGGATGCACCCATGTGCAACACAGCGAAATCCATCGTCTCCCAGTTCCACGATTCCCCAACCTGTTTCAGCAATCCCCGGGTCTATGCCAATAACACGCGCCATTTCCCCACTTCAGCAGCTGGAATGATCCCGCAGCAGATCCCATCACCATACACGCCATACACGAGGTCGTCCATAGACCGTGGAATGATTCACATCTCCGCAAGATATACGATGCCCTTTCATACTCAATTTCAATTATTCCTCCGGACAGATTTCCCTTCTTACCAGTGGTGTCGGCAAAAACCGACATTTCCCACATCTCACTGCAAGGCTAAAAGTAACAGCGAAAGGCGAAAAGAAACAGCGAAATAATATGAGGACGATATGAGAAAAGATGCATGAAGGTTTGAGCAGGACATTACGGGGAGCTGTGCAGAAGCTCATACGAGCGAATCGCATAGACAGGAGAGTGATTGATGAAGTTGTCAGGGACATTCAGCGTGCGCTCATTCAGGCGGATGTGAAGATATCCCTCGTGAAGAGAATGTCAAATCGTGTCAGGGAGCGTGTGCTGCGTGAGGAAGGGGCCACACTGAACCCGAGGGAGTATGCCATACGCGTTGTGTATGAAGAGCTTTTGAGGATTCTTGGAAGGGGTGTTGAAGTTCCACTCTCTCCGCAGAAAATACTCGTCTTCGGCCTGAACGGCTCTGGAAAGACGCTTTCATGTGCGAAGCTCGCAAGGTTCTTCCAGAAAAAAGGGCTGAAGCCCGCTGTAATATGTGCTGATGTCCACAGACCTGCAGCTTCAGAGCAGTTGAAGCAGCTCTGCTCATCCATGGGTGTTCCTTTCTATGATGGCGGCATCTCAACATCCGGATGTGATTTCAGCGGCGACGGTGCCGTGCGAATGGAAGAGGGTCTTATGAGTGGCATAGATGCTGTTGATGTTGCACTTGAAGGTCTCAAGCTGTTTGAGAAGTATGATGTCAAAATAATAGACACAGCAGGAAGACATGCGCTTGAATCTGATATGATAGAGGAGCTGCGTGCGCTTAACGATGCTGTGAATCCAGAGCAGCGCCTTCTCGTCATAGATGCGGCGATAGGTCAACTCGCATCAGAGCAGGCTAAGGCGTTTGACGAGGCAGTCGGCATAACAGGCATCATACTCACAAAAATGGACGGCACTGCAAAAGGCGGCGGAGCTCTTTCAGCAGTTTCGGAGACAAACGCTGGAATCGCGTTCATAGGAACAGGCGAGAAGATAGACGATATTGAGCGCTTCATCCCCGAAAGATTCATATCACGATTGCTCGGCTTCGGAGACATACAGACGCTTATGGAAATCGCTGAGGAGAGCGTCAAACAGCAGACAGATGAAGAAACGGTTGATGAGCTCGGTGAGAAAATACTGAGAGGAAAATTCACATTGAGAGACATGTATAAGCAGCTTGAAGCGCTCAGAAAAATGGGACCTCTGAAGAAACTGCTTCAAATGATGCCATTTGGCACTCTGAACATAGATTTAAATGATGAAATATCTCAAATAACTGAGGAAAAACTCAGGAGATTCAAGGCAATGATGGATTCAATGACAGATGAAGAGCTAAATGATCCGCGCATAATAAACGCATCTCGCATAAGGAGAATTGCCCGTGGCTCAGGGACCACAACCGCTGAGGTGAGCGAACTCCTAAAATATCATCGCATGATGCAGCGCATGCTTAAAGGGCTGAGCGCAGCTGAGAGGGGGAGAGGGGGATTCATGACCCGCAGTGGCACACCCATAGGGAAAATTCTGAAAAAATTTAAATAATTTTATTATAATATTGATCTGCATATTTCAATGTTCCGGCGCATCTCATCGTATGTCATTTCCTCCTTCTGCCTGTTTCGCCAGAAAGCCTCAACAAGCATATATTTGAAATCTGCACGCCTGACAGTGTTCAACACCTCTTCAATGTCAAGATCACCACGGCCGAGGGATATGTGGTCAGTCTTCTCACAGCCACGAAGTGCACAATCGTGAATATGCACAACAAGCACCCTGTCGGCACACCTCTCCATCCAGCGACTGATTATCTCCGATGCTCTGATTTCCGAGGCTCTGAACACATTCGCATCTCTTCCATTTTTCTCCTCATGTCCTCGCCGGACCCCCCCACCGCTGCTCGCATTCTGCTTGCGGAAATGCATATCAGATATGATCGCATGACCGATGTCAAGTGTGAACCACATTCCAGTCTCTGAAACGGCTTCAAATATGAGCTCTGACATCTCAAAAGGCATGAAATCATTCTCAACAGTCAGCGTCAACCCAAATTCCTCACCAATTCTTGCAATTTCCTCACATTGTTTCGTGCATATTTTCTTAATCTTCTCCCTTATATCCTTCAGTTTCATTGTAGTTATTCTTGGATGTAGATGGAGATTGTAGTACAATGTTGAAGGAAATCGGGAGCAGAACTCAAAGCATCTCTTCAGTATTTTCATGCCTGCCTCAAATATCTCGCTGCGTGGATGCACTGTCTGCACATCCAAAGGCGAGTGAAAAGCAATTTTCAGGCCGAATTCATCAAGCATCTGCCTGAAATCATCGGATGTGCGCATGCATTCGGGAAGAGGGAAGTCAAGTGAGAACTCCAGATAATCGCAGCCTGCATGCCTCAGTGATGAGAGCGTCTGCCTGAAAGGGCGATTTCCAAGCCATACAGGCGCGCCTATCAGCATTTCTTCTATTTACAAAACTCGTTGCCTTTTTTATCAGACCTTTTTTATCAGACGTTGCCTCATCAGAGAAGTTGAGATCTGAAAATGCTCAAATCTGGCACATTGCTCAAATCTGGCACATGCGAGCGCCCGTCAGTCATTTCTCCTTTATCATTTCTCTTTTAATCTCACCGCTGTTCCGTAAGCGAGTATTTCAGCGGCTCCCTGCATCACCATTGATGTGATGAATCTCACATTTATAACAGCGTCAGCGCCGAGTTCTTCCGCTTTTTCCGTCATGCGTTTCAGTGCAACCTCCCGTGCTTCTGTCATCATCTCAGTGTATTCTTTTATCTCACCGCCCACAAGCTGTCTGAAACCTGCGAGGATGTCCTTTCCGACATGTTTTGCCCAGATGACATTTCCTTTCACGATACCAAGCACTTCTGATATTTCCTTCCCGGGCACAAAATCTGTGTTAACAACAATCATGGTCGCAAATCCTCCTTCTCTTCCACTCTGTGTATCTCTCAATGATCATTACTCATAATGATCATTACTCATAAGCACCCACCACAGTGGGAGTGCAGGAAGGAGAATTCCGCCCACAGCAAACAGAGTGTGAGCCACTTGGTTCAGCGCTTCCATCTCTCCAATACCACGATTTCCGCTTCGGCAGCAGTCGGAACAGTGTCCCTTGTGATTGTCAGAACTTCCTCCCGGCGCACTCTGTCCTCTTTCCCGCGCAGAAATTCGCGCTCGTCCGCGATGTTCAGCTTCAGCCCTTTCGTCTTGTAGTGCATGGGAATCGCAATCCTCGGAGATATCTGCTCAACAACCTTGCTCGCATCCTCCGCATCAACAGTGAACACGCCGCCCACAGGGACAAAGAGCACATCAATGTCACCTTCCCCCCTTATGGCAGCAACCTGTTCATCATCAAGCACATGCCCTAGGTCACCGAGATGACACAGGCGTATGCCCTCCATCTCCCACACGAAAACAGTGTTTATGCCTCTTTCCGCCCCCATTCTTGTGTCATGAAATGTCTCAATGCCAACGAACCGAATGCCTTTCACAACATGCTCTCCCGCTCCTCGCACGACTGCAGGCTCACCTGCAAGCGCACTCACATTGTTGTGATCATAATGGTCATGACTCACTGTCACTATGTCCGCCGCGATCGCAGGCATCTCATATCCTATGCTGCTGTCATAAGGATCCGTCACAACTTTCATGCCAGCAGCAGATATCTCAAAACACGCATGTCCATGCCATTTTATATCCATTTCCCACACCTCCTCTCTACACTCTTCATTGATCACTTAAAGAAGTTTTCCCTGCACACACCCGCTGCGAACTCGTTGCCTGCATTAAATTTGAGAAATAAAAACAAACAATAAAAGAGGGAGATGATAATGACATATAGGCGTTTGTGATGAAATATTGATGAAATATAAATGATGAGATGTGAGCACAGGGATGGGTGAGAGCACATCATTTGACGATGCATATGCTGACTATGCTGGCTCCTCAGACATTGTTGTGTCTGGCTTGTCTGGTTTTGGGGAGCACGTAAGCATCTTTCCGAGCGCATCTGAAGCCCCGCAGATTTTGGCGAAGTGCCGAAGCTATCTTTGCTTCTCGCCAAACATTTCACAGTAGCCATTTAAGACAATAAAACAGGGAAATGATACCTTCACCTCCGGTCTCACTTGGTCTCCCACACCTGCCAGGAATTCACCGTGCTGCTCTTTGCGAATGGGAAACAGAAACAAGTCCTGCAGGGAAACAATGGTGGTTAAGGAGGAAGATCATACCTGATGCCTATATCTGATGCCTCACACAGGCCCAGAATGCTCATGATTTAGCTCTCAGATGCGAGCTCTCGGATACGATGAGAAGTATGCCAAGCTAATTGGATTTAGAAGAATTTGGGAAAGCCTTTGCAAGAGCCTCAGGCTCACCCGCAGAGACATGGGCCCCGCTTCGGCTTATGTGCCAGAAGAAGCGTCTGGCAGGATCCGCTTCCTGTTATATTGATGATGACAGGAACTGAAAAGGGGGATGCTACTGAGCATTTCTCAGCTGGTTACACCGCATTGTCATCTGCTTCAACTTGAAATTCTGACAGACTGGGCAAACGGAGCAAGAATCAGGTCTGAACTCTCACGTTTATGAAAAAATAAAAGGAACGAAGAGAGAGGAAAGGAAGTGGAAAAAGGGTTGATTTGATAGGTTGCGGCAATAGAAAAAGCCTTGCCATCTTTAACGCTCTCCGTGTCAGAGATGGTGGTTCTCGTTGGATGTTCAAGCCGGGAGTGGTTTACTATGAAAAATAAGGTGTCAGAGAGAGGCACTTACCAACGACTTCTGAATCTCCTAACAGGAGACAGGCTGATGAACATCGTTACATCTTTGAGAGCTACGACAACTTGAGAATTGAGAAAGCCACACCTTTGGGACGATGAGCCTGGAGCTGTCTCCGTGTATGCATGCAATGACGCAAAAGAAAAATTCGTTAAGGCAGCATGAAGGCCTGATAGGTCTGATTATAAAAAAGTGTAAAAAAGTGAAATGATACAGAAATTCGGCGGCGTCTGAACTCTTACTTCGTGCCTCGCCATTCTGCTGACAGGAATGGCCTCTGCTGACAGGAATGGCTACAGAGCCCAAATTTGCCTCAAGCATATCCTCAGGACGCTGAATGCTTTGCCCGAGAAAGACAAAAATGATAAGTAGAAACGAAAAAGAAATAAGATCCGTGAGCAAACAAAGCGAACGTCAAAGCGAATGTGGAGCCAGCGAAGGAGGAAAATTAAATGTCTCAATTAAGATCAAATCAGGTTACTGATGCCGAAACTACAAACTCCGCCAGACAGAGTGTGCTTGGATTCTGGACCTCAATCTCAACAGCAGTAGCTGCAGCGGTGGCTCTGGTTATCGCCGTCACAACCGCCCCTCCACGGTCCGGGCCGTTCTGTATGTTGGATTCGTGTATTACATATCCCTATACCGATGCCGCCGTATTCGTTCCAAATGACTACCTCTGGATGTATCCAGCATTCCTGATGTCACTGCTATTTGTTGTGCTCGTTGTTTGCATCCACCACTACGCCTCTGCCTCTGCCGACAGGCGGGTATTCAGCCAAGTCGCATTGTCCTTTGCCGTGATCTCTGCGGCTGTGCTCGCCACAAACTACTTCATTCAACTTGCGGTTATGCAGCCCAGTCTCCTGAAGGGCGAGGTTGAGGGGCTCTCGCTCCTCTCGCAATACAATCCGCACGGGGTTTTTATTGCACTGGAGGAAGTCGGCCACCTGATGATGGGCGTGTCCTTCCTGTTTGTCGCTCTCGCGTTCGGCCGGCGTGAGAGGCTTGAGTGGATAATACGGCTTGTATTCGGCGCAAGTTCTGTCCTGGCAGTCGGATCGCTCATCGTCCTCGCTCTGCTCTACGGAAGCGACCTCGAATACAGATATGAGGTTGCTGTCATCGTGATCGATTGGATTGCGCTGATCGTTTCAGGAGCATTGTTGAGCGTGTTCTTTAAGCGAGCAGGGCGAGTCATCTCCAAAAAAGCAAATCGGATTGGAGGTATATCTTGATGAGGTTTACGATTCGGTTTTTGGCGACACAGAGAACGGCACATCAGATAACACAGCATATACGCCACGGCTACGCCTTGCCCTTCAGGACACTTCGTCGCAACGTCGTATATGCTGGAGACATCCTCGGATTGTAAATATAAAATAAGGAGGTAATAAAGGAGGTAATAAAAATGATTGTTTTAATAACTTTAATTTCGGCTTTAATCCAAGTTGCGATTTTTTCAGCAATACCTTTGATTTTTTATCTAGTGAAAAATAAGAAGATAACTGGCTTTTTGAGGTATATTGGACTAATTAAACCTGAGAGAAAATCTATTCCGATCTCAATAGTTGTAGCACTGTTGTATTTTGGTGGTTCTTGGCTGGTGTATTGGAAACTTGGATTACTTGATTCTCTTAGGGCTGAAGGTTTAGTCGGTGGAGCTGTAAAACAAATGGGATTTTGTGTGGATGCGATACTGATTGTTTTAATCAAATCAATGGTGGCAACAGCAATGTCGGAAGAAATTTTGTTCAGGGGTTTTCTTGGAAAAAGGTTCATCAATTTATTGGGATTTAATTATGGAAATCTTTTACAAAGTATATTATTTGGCTTAATGCATGGGGTTTTATTCTGGGAGATAATTAGAAATATTGTTGGAATAACAGCGATAGTATTGCTTACAGGGACAATTGGCTATTTAATGGGATACATAAATGAAAAGGTGGGAAATGGCAGTATCATTCCGAGCTGGATAACACACTCGTCGGCTAATATAATGACTCTTTTTTTATTTATTTAAAAATAAAAGTTCCGCTAACAGAGCGTATCTGGCTTCGTGCCTTACAGCACCTGCCCAAATCCACCTTCGGCGGACTTCAGATACTCAGATACACCGGGGACGTTATGTCTAATTCCGCCGCCTCACAAATAGAGGGGGATTGAAAATGAAGCTGAAAATCGTTACATGGAACATAAACAGAGCTGCATATACAAGAAAAAATTTTACTATTTTAATAAACTAGATTTTGAGGTGGGATTATTTAGTTTATATGCTTATGCGATAAGAAAAAATACCATATTATCCGTGGTGAAATGAATGCTGTATTGATTAAGAAAAATCTGGATATAATGCAGGTAAAAGAAGAAAACATAATTTCCAATAATTCAGAAATTGATGTGCTTGTAGATTTTTATGTTTCTGCCAAAATGGAATTAGCTGAGAAAAGAATAGTATTTATGTTTACAATTATATTGGACTTGATGAAAATGAGTTCTCCAAGTTTTTAGTATGTTAAGCTATATTCGGAATAATGAATAGAGTGCAAACGATCATTATTGGCGGAGATTTCAATATGGATGAAAAGTTTCGATGTAAATATAAAGATTGGGGAATACTAGCAGAAAAAAGAACTATCAAATAGGTTATAATCTCTCTTAAATTCATCCCAAAAGCTTTTACTTTTATTTCTCCTGCGAACAAGAAACCATATCAATTGGATTATCTTTTTATCCCGAAAGATGTCAAAGTTGAGGAAATCAAGGTTGGTGATGAGAACGAAATTTTAATCAAAAGCCAAGACTGTCCGATCATTTACCAATAATTGCCACAGTAGAATTATAATAATGCTCGGCGGCGGAACTCAAATTGCTTCGCAATTTACCCTATCGGGGGACATAACAGCAAATATGTGGTTTCGCAATCAAAGATTGCCAAATTTGGCTTACGCCAAACTTCGCATATTTGCGATATGTTAGATGAAACAGCCGATAGTAGGGGGCACTGAAAAATGAAGCATAAAAGACTCAGGCCACGAAAGTCTTTGGGTAAGAACAGGGTATGCTTTCATGTTTTTCTTTACATTCCCAGCTCTTGCCCACGCTTTCGGCTTTTTTTCCTGCCAGAAGGCATTATGAAGGAGCTGCCCTCGCTTATGGTATTCGACTGAGACCTCACTTTACAATCCATTTGTGCTGGGTCTCATGGTGGGACACTACAGAGTGCGATCATTCACCCCTGGTTATCTTTCACTATACCGTTATGATGGAGCTCTATGCCGGAACAAACTCTTTTGGTGGAGGTATATCAGCCTTCGGTAAATTTATGTTTCATGCTGGGAGATGGCGCGGTGAAAAGTTCATCCAGATTTGCCTACGGGAAACTTCACATATCCCCAGTGAAATGCCCAGGCCCGCCTTGAGAAGGAGTAAGTTTATATGCAATCATAAAACAACATTCAAACAGGGGGTAAAAGAGATGGAAATACCGACTTTGCCGGAAAAAGAAAGACAAAAGATGTTCACCCAAATGTGGGTGGAGCAGATGTATGGAGCAATTGGCTTCATCATGGAGAAACTGGGGCCGCAGGGATTGGAAGAATACAATCAACGAGTGGCAAAGCAATCTGCTGAACAATTTAAAGCGATGGGAAAAGATGACCCTATGGGTTTTGCGATGACCCAGGCGATAACATGCAAAAATGTCTTTGGTAGCGATGTGGATGTTGTGCCAAATGAGGATGGAAGTGTTACTTTGGAGATTAAGGAATGCAACAATCTAAAGGTAGCCCTGGAATTTGCAGAGAAAGGAGCTCCGATAACGAAGGAGCAACATTGTGGTGGGTGCATAAATGGTTACTTCAAGCCCGTTGCCGAGAATTTAGGAGTGAATTTGACGGCGGAATTTACAGACAAAGGATGCAAAATGACCATTAGAAAATAAACTCAGTGATTGTCTGGATGTGTGGCGGGCTTTGTCACTCTGCAATGCTTCGCACCTTGCCCTTCAAGTCTGCTAACAGGAGGTGGCTCGCTAACGCTCGTGCAAATTTCGCAAGGCAAAACTTCACATACCAGAACGTTGTCCGAAATCCCGAACCCCGTTTAAAGTGGTGAAAAAATGGATAAGAGAATAACTCAACTGGTAAATCAAGTGAAATGTCATCTGATAGAAAGATATAGAGATAAGATTAAAAAGATTATTCTTTATGGTTCTCATGCGAGAGGCGAAGCGACAAAAGATTCAGACATAGATTTACTTGTGCTCATTGATGATTCAATTGATCCCTTTGAGGTGAGGAGAAGTTTGAGTGACCTTCTGTTTGACATATTACTTGAGAAGGGAGAACTTGTTTCGGTTATTGCTCTTCCTAAGACCTTCTTTGAAAACTATAATTATCCATTTGTAATAAATGTGAGGAAAGAGGGGATAAGGATATGAAGGAGATAAAGGATTTCATAGAAAAAGGAAATTTCTAAAAACAGCAGAACAAACCCTTAATATTGGAGATTACGATTCCTGTGTTTCAACTATTATGCGATGTTTTTCATGGCAGAAGCGGCACTTCTTACCAAGAACTTGAGTGCTTCTTCTCATAAAGGAGTGATAGGTTTATTTGGATAAGTTTATTTGGAGAACACTTTATAAAAACAGGAATTTTTGATAGAGGTTTGAGGAAAACGCTTAACGATGCCTATGATAAAAGATTGATAGGGGATTACGGCATAGGTTTTATCGTCACTGAAGGAGAGGCAAGAGATATGTTAGAAACTGCCAAAAATTTCGTTCAAACGTTAAAAAGCTATCTTAAAATATGGATGGAGGAAGAAAAAATATGAGCGGCGGGACTCTCGCCTTCGGATTGCTCGGTGCTTTCGCACTCGGACAACAGGTGCGTATGCGGTTTTGCCCCCTTATGGTCGCTACACCCAAATTGCGTCGCTTCGCTCCGCAACTCCGCATACGCCCCAGACGTTGTCCGAAATTCACTCCGCCCCGCTTAGGAAGAAGTTTTTAAAATAATTTAGTATTTAATATAAACTATGATGAAAAACATAAATTTAGCCAATATTGTGAGGTACATACTCATATTTCTTCTTGGACTAAATTTCTTCGGTTTAGTTTTTACTTCATTTATAACTCCAGAAACCCATTTCTTTGGCATTAAATTAGGTGGCATAAACACTTCAATATGTTTATTAGCGAATGGTCTTGTTGGAGTAGTAATCGCTTATACCTTACTGAAGAAGAAAAATTTGGGAGAATATTCATCAGTTTTATATTTTGGTTACAATTTCACCGAAGTTTTAGTCACAACCATTTCTGTAATACCTAACCTATTCTTTCCATTTTACTTTACAATTTCTCCTCTTTATACAACAGGGTTAATACTTTCAATAGTTTTTTTGATAATAAGAGAAAAGCAAGTTTAATTTCTCGGCGGGGCTCCGTGAACTCTCCGCTTCGCTTCGGCGCTAACGCACTCGGACAACAGGCGGATATGTGGCTTCGCCTTCGGCTACGCCCAAATTTCGCAAAGCAGAACTTCGTATGTCCGCAAAACGTTAGGCGAAATTTCGAGGGTTCGCTATTTTCAAATCTTGATTTGACACGACGTGTGAAAAAATTATTAAATAAATTGAATTTAAGTGATTATCATGGATAAAACTTCATTCGAACTCCTACCAACTCCGCCCTATGATTTTGATCTGCAGTGGAAATTTTATTCTTCATCGAAAGAGCCACAGCCAGAAATTTATAAAGATGGCATTTGGAGACGGAGTTTTAAAATTGGAGATAGATTAGTTCCAATGGAGGTTACTTCTGTTGGCACTGTGGAAAAGCCAAAGTTGAGGGTTAACGCATTTTCCAAACTCAATACGAAAGAGAAGAGATATCTGTCGGATAAAATCGCGGACATTTTTAGATTGAGAGATGACCTCAGAGCATTGTATGATTTTATGGAACAAGATGAGATACTTCGTAAGATAAAGAAAGAACTTTACGGTCTGAGACCGCCGGGAATCGGGGCGAGTATATTTGAGGGAGCGATCAGAGTGATAATCCAGCAGCAGATTTCTTTACGGGTTGCCTATGTCATGACTGGGGAATTGGTCAAAAGATTCGGAGAGAAAATAGAAATCGATGGCGAACCATATTACGATTTTCCTTCACCTCAAGTGTTGGCAAATGCCGATGAGAACGAATTGAGGAAGTGTAAGTTATCCCGTCAGAAAGCCAGATACATCAAAGAACTCGCACTGAAAGTTGCCGATGGATACGATTTGGAGAAAATTAAAAGATTGGGTAATGAGGGAGCAATTGAAGAGTTGATGAAATTTAAGGGAATCGGAAGGTGGACTGCCGAGTTAATACTGATAACGACATTAGGAAGAATGGATCTCTGCGTTCCCGATGACCTCGGAGCCAGAAAAGCAGTTTCACACTTCTACTTTGACGGAAAACTTCAATCAGGAGATACCGTTAGAAAATTTACGGAAAGGTGGGGCGAGTTCAGGGGATGGGTAATTTATTATTTAATATGTGCTTATAATGTGGAAAATAGAAAGAAAGTGTGAAATATGGAAAAACAAAAACTATACGAAAATGGATTGGAGAATTAAAGGCAACGGCGGTTTTAACAAATGTTTTGCTATTGCTCTGGTTTGGATTCGCAGCTCACAGTATGTCTGCATTGAAACTTGAGGGATTGTCCGTTCATTTATATGTTATTTGCTTTTTTAATGCTCGGATTCATTAAGGGAACATCTTTGCACGCATTGCTATTACTACGGCAAGTTGTGCGGCACCGGCTGGGGTAAATCGAGTTCGTGTTTATTCAGAAATCCGGTAATTATGATGTGGGAGTGAAACCGGCTTGTTTAACCTGAGGTCTATTGACAATTATTCCAATCATCGCCATTCCCGTTGCGATGTTTCTGCACGGGGAATTTTCAGTATCTGGTGGAATAAGTCTAACTGGCTTCCTGGCGATAATGGTGCTAAATCAGTTCGGAAGAAAAAAGGGATGCGCACGATGTAAGATGAGATACATCTGTAAGGCGAGTGCTGCCAAGTGATGAGTATGGGAACAAAACTTCAAAAGATAGAGGAGATCCTAAGAAATACAAAATCAACGAGTGGTGGGAAAGATATACTCCGTTCGAAACATTGGTTAGTATAATCCTTTCCCAGCGAATGTATTGGAAAAATGTGAGAACTGCCACTGAAAGATTTAGTGAGAGGTTTAATGGCATTGAAGATGTGGCAAAGGCAAATGAGAGAGATTGAGAAAGTTATTAAACCGGCGGGTTTATATAGGATCAGAGCCAGAAGAATCAAAAATATCGCCGAAGATTTAGTTGAAAAATACGATGGAAAGATAAAAATATTGAAACTTCCTTATGACGAGGTAAAGAAAAAACTGACCTCAATAAAGGGAATTGGCCCGAAAACCGCAGATGTCTTTTTAATGGCGATTAAGGGAGAACAGGTACTACCCATTGATGTTCACATTTTCAGAATAATGAAAAGATTGGGAATAGCCGGTGAAAGAGACAATTATGAGAGTTTGAGAGCGAAACTCGAATCTGAGATACCACCAAAACAAAGAACGAAAACCCAATACTGATAGAATTTGGAAGGCGAATTTGCAGGTCGCGGAATCCCAAATGCGAAGACTGCCTGATCAGAAGATATTGCGAGAATGAAAGAATGAAATATTTAAATACGTGAACACATTAAATTTATCGAAGGATACAGATGCATAGAAGGGGAGCCATCTTCCTAGCTACAGCCGTAGCTATAGTCATGCTGATAGTTAGCACTTTAGCGTTAAACATGAAAATTATTGAAGTTGAAGTAATGGAGACAAAGCAGCCAGAGAAGCCAGAAGCTAACAAGCTGAAGATAGACCTCATACCCGAGAACCCAACAATCGGCGAGAGAGTCAAGATAATTGTCAGAGATTTCAGAGGCAACCCCGTCAAGGGAGCCAAGGTTTACGTCGCGAAGGACCACAACTTATCGACGAAGGGAATGTACATAGGCGAGACGAACTCAAGCGGAGAAATCACCCATGTTTTCGAGGAGGAAGGATGGTACAAAATTTACGCCGAAAAGGAAGGTTTCTTCCCCCAAGCAACGTTCGTCAACGTAAGACTTAAAGGATATCTGTCTTTTAGCATGAAGCTTGAAAGGTTGTACGATGATAAGCAGTTCAAAGTTATGCGCATTACCTCCAATGGACGTCCCGTCGAGAAAGCTGAAGTCTACATAAACGGCACATTCGTAGGTTACACCGATAGCAATGGAGAATTAAGTCACATGTTTAAGCTTGGAGAAGTCTACGAAATAGTCGTGAAGAAAGAGGGGTATAGGGGACTCCTTATCATCCTCGACCTAGACCCAGGAGGCGGAACCGGTACAACCATTCGACCCCTCCAAGACATCTAACACAATATCCAATACAATATCACACAGCACCCACTCAAACTCAGACTGATCTAATCTTTTCGGGATTTTAATCATTGAAACTGACCACGTGATCACGTAAGCAAATGCTTGTACTATCTCAACGGAGCAAAGATTGACAACATCGTAGAAAGTAACGCCAAGCTTATAGCTCAGATACTCCATGTAGTTTGATAATAAAGCCATAAGCAGAATAAAACCGAGCTCTCGAAAACTCAAAACTTCTTTTTAGAAAAATTTTGCCCATTGGGACGCCCAACAGCGGATAAAAGTGAAATCAAAGATTTCCAAGCCTTCGTCTTTTATCCGCGAAACGTTAAGCGAAAGCATATAAAGAGGCATAGCCATGAAGAAGGGATGAGTGATTATGAAGGATCCATCGTTCTGGAGCGATGTTGTTACACGAGTACTCAGCACCTACGCCGTCGTGATTTTCGCGATGTGGTGGGGCGGGTTCATTGTCGCACTGGTCATGAACTTGGAGTGGCTGGACTTGGTCTGGAACTGGATGCGAGGCTTGCCTTTGATCGCACAGATAATCGTCTGGGTGTTGTTTCTCCCCGGCATGGTGGGGCTGTGGATCTGGGAATCCTCCTATCCAGCTCTGATACGCCTACTGGCATTTGGAGGAATCGTGGGCTGGACTGTGTCCTTGCTGTGTCCAGCTTCTTACGAGCCGTGCGATAGACGACTCTGCAGCTTCGCAGAGTCCCGAGTCGAAAGGGGACACGAGCTGGAGTGAAGATAGCGCCCTGTCGGCAAGAAAAGGAGGAAGGATAAAATGTCTACAAAGCTCAAGACCATTACTTTACCACTGCCTTATAAGTTAGGTACCGTAAATTGCTACCTCATAGAAACCGACACCGGCTATATCCTGATCGACACAGCATGTTCAAATAAGCGCGCCGAACTTGAAAAAGAACTTGAAAAAGCGGGGTGTAAACCCGGCAATCTCAAACTTATCGTTTTAACCCATGGAGATTTTGACCACACAGGCAATGCAGCTCATCTCCGTGAAAAGTTCGGTGCAGGGATAGCGATGCATCATGGTGATTCGGGAATGAGCGAACGTGGAGACATGTTCTGGAACAGGAGAAAAGGCAATGTTCTCCTTGGAATGATGGCTCGCATCCTGTTCAGATTTGGCAAAAAGGAGCGATTCAAACCGGATTTATGTATTGATGAGGGATATGATCTCACTGAATACGGATTCAATGCAAAAGTTCTTCATATTCCCGGGAACTCAAAAGGTTCAATAGGAATACTGACAGCAGATGGCGATCTTTTTTGCGGAGATCTGCTTGAAAATAAAGACAAACCAGTTCTCAGCTCTATTATGGACGACTTAACAGTAGCAAATGAAAGTGTCAAGAAACTGAAAAAGTTGAGAATAAAAACTCCGGGGCATGGAAAGCCCTTCCCGATGGAACAGTTTATGAAACAATTTCAACAGAATGATCTGGATAAAATGGATGAGGTAACAAATGAAACAAGTAGATATACATAGGGGTTATTTATGATATCAGATTTCTTATCTGAGAGGCCAACAGAAAAAATTACAAAATACCTCTTAATTTATGGGCGAAAATATCATGCTCTTAGCATCTCATTACTTCCTTAAAATCGTAAGGATCGGACCAACCACAGCGACAGCAATTGTGACAGGAAGGACTATCAGAGCTACAAGTACGCAATCACCTGTTTTGCTCAGATTCAGCAAATCACAATAACCCCACAGACCGAACCAAAACGTAAAGAACATTATGAGGGGGAATATCAGAAGAAAAAGGAACAGTCCGGCTTTGGAGAGTTTCATGAATATGCCATTGAGAATGAGCAGATAAAGGGAGAGGAGTGTTGTGAAAAGTGTTATGATGAATACATAAAAAATTGGGGGCCAGTTTACTGAGGGAGTGAGCTGAACGAGTAGGTTAGATGCAAGACTACAGACAAATACCACCAAATATAGATCCCTTTTCTTCACTTTCCATCACCTTTTCCAGTTACAACGACTTTTTATTTATAAATGTTGCGGCAGGTATTGCAGGTGTTATCTCAGGTGGATTGGGAATAATGGCAGCTACGATGGTATCTCTCGCATTGTGGTGTCTCACATTTCCTGTTGCGACTGCTATGTTAGCTATTTTATTTCAATATTTTATTTCAGCGAGCGAGTGGAGCAACTGCATGACAATCAATCAGCAGAGATAGGGGCGGTTTTTCTCGCTCGAGTTTTTGCTCAGCTATGACAGAGAACGGCACAGCACATCAGATGGCACAGCACAGACGCCAAGGCTACTCCTTGCCTTCACACTTCGTCGCAACGTTGTATATGCGGGGTTATATGACATTTCGCCCTGAAACTCTGATAAAAAATTTAAAAGTATTTTAAAAGCATACTACATAAAGGAAGATCATGATGGATAGTACAAAGGTTGAGGCTCATGCAAATGTAGTAAACAACAAAATCAAACATATAAAGAGAGATTGGGGTATTTTTTTCACGCCTCAGTGGATAGTTGATTTTATGGTAAATCTAATAAATGAAAATGAGTTGCCTCAAACTGCTAAGATCCTTGAACCAGCATGCGGAATCTGTCAGTTTTTGTCTGGGATCAAAAGAATTAAGAGGCATATTTTTGAAAATTCCTCCCCAAAAATAGGTGTAGAAATTAATAAAGAGGTGATTGATTATATAAATGAGAGCAACCTCGCACAGGATATAAAAATCATTCACAGTGATTATTTACTATGGGAGACAGACGAAAAATTTGACATAATCATAGGAAATCCACCCTATGGTATTCCAAGCTTATCAGAGCATTATACCATTCGTGTAGATAATGAGACAAAAAGAAAATATAAAGAAATATATGAAACCTGGTATGGAAAATACAATGTCTATGGAGCATTCATAGAAAAGTCTGTAAAATTATTAAAAGAAAATGGCCAACTTATATTTATTGTTCCTGCAACATTCATGATTCTCGATGAGTTCAAAAAACTTCGTAGTTTTCTCGCTTCAAGAGGTGAAATTGAACTTGTATATATGGGTGGTGAGGTTTTTAAACCAGAGGCAGACGTGACTACTGTCGTTTTAAAATTTGTAAAAACAAGATCAGAAAGGGGTAAGCTGAGGTTGTTTGATTATAACAATGGCAGCCCAAAACTGATTACAAGAAATGACAGTTGGAAAGGAGAAGTTGTGTCATTCTCCACAGAATTTAGCAGGAAGGTTGATGAAATTTGCAGTTATAGAGTTGGCGATATATACACAATAAAGATATCGCCAAGAACACCGGAGATAAAACATAATTCAGAGATCATCAGGGCAAAGGAAATAAATAAGGACAACTTACTTCCAGTTCTCAATGGGAGGAACTTGAAAATAGGTGAAGTGATTTATAAAGCTGTGACTGGATATTGGATAGATAGAAATAAAAAAACAAAGTTAAGAAAGTTTTTTGACAAACCGCACATAGTCGTTGGCTTGGGTTTCAGGGGAGATGGACAAGTAGGTGCTGCATATGATTACAGGGCGTATCCGTGGATGGGTGATGTTTATCATTTATTGAGAAAGCATACTTTGACAAATATGCAATTTGATCTCACTGATGAAGAAGTAGTTGAATTTTTGAATTCAAAAATAATAAAAAAATATGTAAAGGATGTGTTTAGGGATATAACTTATCATTTCAATATAACACAATTAAAATTGCTTCCTTTGCCTGCAAAAAAAGAACTTAAAAAATTAAAAGAGGTGTTATTATGGTAAGAAACTGGAAAGTAGACTTAAAGAAACTCGTAGATTTTCTCAAAAACATAGAGGTACAAAAATATGCACATCTGAGACAAATAAAAACTGTTGAGCGGGATTTGCCACGAGAATTGTTACCTCTTGAAATATACTATAAATATTATTGGGATTCTACTGATTTTAAGGATTATGATGAAATTTTTAAGATCTATTGGAGAGAAAAACTCAACCCTTATATCTATGACTTTATAAAAAAGTATTTTTATGGATGCTCTTTGCAATTTGTTGAAGAGGGATTTAAAGCAAGGTTGTATCGTATATGGATGTCAATTCTTACCCAGTTTCATTTTCAATACCTATGGAATGCTCTTTTTAAAGAAAAATTAATCTCGTCCGCAGAATTGGACATGATGGGAATAGACGCGATTGTGGAATTAAACAAAATAAAAATCGCTATTCAGGTTAAAAAAGTGTCTTATAGGCGAGAAGCCTCGAATCGTAGATTTACGAAAAGGCAACAAACTCATGCCGATATTGTTGTGGAAGTTCCATACCTAGTTATTGATGTAAATGAATTAAAAAGTAAAATTTTGAATCCTCGCGTAAGAGAAACTACCAAGGTAAAATGCAAAAATGCGTTAGATGTGTTCAATAAAAATTTCATTAAATTTGATAATGGATTTGTGATATTCAGAGAAGAATATTTAAGACATATACGCAAAATAATACTTAAAAAAACAAAAACTGCTGAAAAGGGGACAAAAATAACATATGGGGAGATTTTAATATGGTAGAACATAAGATTTCATGGAGCTTTGGGCGGAACGCTTCGTCGCTTCGCTCCTCGTCCTCACTTCGTTCGGATCGTATAACAGGCGGGTTCGCTTTGCCCACTCAAATGCCTGCGGCACTTCGCATACCTGCAAATTGTTATATTAAATTCCGAACCCCATTTTTAAACAGAAAAAATATATAACATCATGAAATTAACAAATGGTGAAGAAAATGAAGAATAAAAATCTCACTACAAAAGAGAAAAATAGAAATAAATTTGCTTATTTCCGGATAATTTTTTATATAATCATGTTGAGCTTAACCAACATCCTGCTTGCATTTTTGATTTCGCATTTATCTATCCTATCAATTATAATTGCTCTCGCAATAGTGATAGTCTTGGCCATTTGGACATGGCGGCAACCTTTTCGAGATAATGTTTTATATCTACACAATGTATCATATATGCTTGGTGGAATTTTATTAGGAATATTGGCTGCTTATTGGCTTTCAAGCCAGGAGAAGTTAATAAGTTTTCTGATACCCATCGCTATAATAGATTTCATCAGTTTTACACGGTTTGGGAAGGGGACTCCTAACCGAAAACTAATTGAGAATAAAACAATTGCAAAAAGGCTATCGATTTGCATGCCCATTCCAGGTTTCTCAGGATTATATCAAATAACTGGCATTGGAGATATGTTTGTTTTTGCCCTTATTGTGGGGGCTACTCTAAAAATTTGGGGAATACATGCTATTTGGATGGCTATCAGTGCTATCATTGTTGGGCAGATTCCGAACATTATTGGTATGCTATCTTTTAAGAACAAACCGTGGTACCGTGGAATTCCAGCAACTTCGTCCCCTGTTTTGATTTTTGTTACAATCGTTTTAAGGTATAGTTTATGAGATCAACAGGAGAGGAGTAAAAAGCATGGATAAAATAATGAGCACAAAAAACTCAAAAGCTGCAAATCCATGGCGGTTTTTTACTCTGGCCCTTGGCATTTCATGGTTCTTCTGGATATGGGTTATATTGCTGGGCTGGAATGTCTTTACATTCCCAGCAATAGTTCTCGGTGCCCTTGGGTTGTTCGGCCCTGCAATTGCGGAAATCATCTTAATCTCTCGCACCCACGATAAAGAAGAATGGAGAGATTACTGGCAGCGTGTATTTGACATCAGGCGGATTGGTAAAAGATGGCATCTGGTCATCTGGCTCACATTTCCTGTGCTGAACACTCTTGCCCTTCTGTTAAGCGTTCTTGCAGGCTCACCGTGGCCTGAGTTTGAAACAGCCAGAAATCTGCTGTTTGAACCATGGAGAATTCTTCCTTTTGCCGTTTTTATCCTGCTCTATGGACCATTACCAGAAGAGCTGGGCTGGCGTGGTTATGCTCTGGATGGCTTGCAGGCAAGGTATAATGCCCTTTTCTCAAGCCTTCTCTTGGGCGTGGTATGGGCATTGTGGCATCTTCCCCTTTTCTTCATGAAAGGACAGTGGCAGCACGATGTGTTAAAATTTGGCACATTGGATTTCTGGACGTTTATTTTCAGCCCAATCTTTCTTTCAATTCTATTCACCTGGATTTACAACAACACCAACCGCAGCACTCTCTCCGCTATACTTTTTCACTTCATGTGCAATTTCAGTGGAAATCTCATTCCATTGACAGAGCAGGGCAGGCTATACAGTCTGATTTTGATTATTATTTTATCAGTGGTAATAACGCTCATTTTTGGACCGAAAACTTTGACCCGTATAAGAGGCTGCCAAATGAGATCAGCGGAGAAGGGGATCCTAAGGCGTTTTTTCGGCAAGGGGACTTATCCCTCTCAAATATCCTTCTGGTTGGATTTTCCTTTGCGGAGACTTATTCTTTCTCCCCAGAAGCTGGCTGATAGGCTTCATCTCAAAGAGGATTTCAATGTGCTTGAGATAGGTCCTGGTCCCGGCTACTTCAGTGTTGAAGTTGCACGGCGCATACCGCAGGGACATCTGGAATTGTTTGACTTGCAAAAAGAGATGCTTGAAAAAGCACGTCGTAAGATTCAGTCGGCGGGTCTGCATAATGTTGGATTTACTCAGGGAGATGCTGTTGATCTTCCGTTTGATGAGAATGAATTTGATGTTGTCTTTCTCGTTGCAGTTTTAGGTGAAGTTTCAGATAAGGAAAGGTGTTTGGGTGCTATATACAGAGTCTTAAAACCCTCCGGTTTATTATCCATCACAGAACAGCCGGGAGACCCTGACTTTTTACCTTTGCCGGTTGTCCGTTTGTTGGCTGAAAAGCAGGGCTTTGAATTCATTGAGAGCTGCGGCAGGAAAAAGAATTACACTGCGAACTTCAGAAAGCCTGATCAAATGAGTAAGAGTAAATTGAGGGATAAATATGAGTAAAGAATCTTGGCGGGCTTTGCACTCTTTGGTTGCGAAGCAACCTTGCCCCTCGGGTCATATAACAGCGGATAAAAGGGAAATCAAAGATTTCTCCAAATCCCGACAAGTCGGGACTTCTTTTATCTGCAAAACGTTATACGCAATCGGCTTCGGGACGCCTGAAATGAAAAGATATAGATAGAGGGAGATATAACTTAAGGAGGTAAAAAATGGCAGACTTTCAAGCAAAGATTTTCAATAAAAAGGCTTCTGACTCCAAAAACAAACCGGACCAGATTATAGAAGCTATTGCATTAAAGCCCGGTCAAAGTATTGCAGATATTGGTTCAGGAGGGGGTTATTTTTCTCTGCGATTTGCCGATATAGTTAGAGAAGAGAGAAGAGTTTATGCAGTTGATACAAAACCAGAATTTTTAGAGTATGTCAAGAATAGTGCCAAAGAAGAAGGATTGAATAATGTTATATCAACGCTTGTATCTAGAGATAAATTAAATTTATCTGAAAAAAGCTTGGATTCGATATTCATGCGCAATGTCACCCATCACATACCAAATCGGGTAGAGTATTTTAAGGGTCTAAAACGATTTTTAAAACCTGATGAGAGAATTGCTATCATTGAGTATGAAAAAGGTAAAACTTTCACTTTCCGTGGATTATTTGAACACTACGTTCATAAGGAAACTATCGTTCAAGAGATGGAAGAGGCAGGTTATTTGCTGGAAAGGGAATCCAATTTTTTACCAGAACAACATTTTACAATTTATACATCGGAAAATGAGATCAAAAATAATCACAACTACAATACTTGCAATGTGTTACTTTCTTTATTGCGATTATTTTGGTGTAATAAGAAAGAGGTGATTTAATGACTTTTAGGAAGCATTTTCTAGATATCATACTTTTGTTGGCTGTATTCATCTTGCTATACATATTTTCTATTGTTTATACAATGAGTGAGCAGGATTTTAAGTTCACGTATAGGGCTTGGACATGGACAGAACTTTATATACTTTTACTTGCTCTATTTGCAATTTATAAGAAACTCAGAGATTTAAATTTAAGGCATATCACATTTGGAATATTACTTGCTGCTATAAGCTATCTAAGTTTTATTCAATGGATAGATACATTCACAGCAGCGATTAACTTTATCGTGACATTTATTGCATTTCTTGGAGGCAGTTTATTATCAGGTGAAAATAGAAATAAGTCATTACTCATATTACAGAAGTATAAATCAATATTTAAGTCATTTTTAATAGGGGTTATGGTGGCATTACCTTTTGCGTTAATAAATTACATTTATTTTAGACTAACTTTAGGTGAGGCTGAATATATGAATATATTTAGTGCGGGTTTCTTAGCTTTAGCACCAGGAATCTCTGAAGAAATTATATTTAGATTCTTTATTATGAATTTTATATTTTATTTATTAGAAGGGAAGATTGAGAGGAAATACTCAGTTATAATTAGTTTTTTCTTTGGTGTAGTGCCTCACAGTTTAATTCACTTTCCAGAATTATGGATACATAATATACCAGGTGCTCTATTTATGCTGATATCCACCGGTTTTTTATTTGGATTACCAATGGCATTTTTACAATATAAAAGAGATTTGGAGACCGCTATTACATTTCATTGGTTTATTGATTTTATAAGATTCTTTGGAGGTTATTAGTGGCATAGGTGAAATGAAAAATTTAGTTAATATGTTAATATTAAAAATAATAATACTCACTTTAATTTTTGCCGCAAGTATTGTAATTCCAACTTTGATAATACCTGTTTCTCCAGAGATTGTATCAAGGATAACGGAAGATATGCAAAATAAAATGTTTGGACTGATGTTACTAGTCTCTTTGCTTGGAGCAATTGCCTTAAGTGTAAATGTTAAATTGTCGGAATGGAGTGGAATCAAATTAATTCTGGCTTCAGGTTTGGGTTTCTGGGGAATAGAATATTTTATGGCACAAATAGAGACATTCTACTTCAGAGATGCCTTTACTTTTATGACGAATATAGAGATTTTAAATATCATGATAAGGGGTGTAATAACAACTATAACAGTCGTTCCACTTACAGTTATTATTTTTGGATAAAGGCTACAAAGAAGATAAGCATAAAAGAGATTTTGGAAAGGATTGAAATGAAGAGTTGGGTGAAAAAGCTCCATTTTTTTCGTTACTTTACATAATAATATATCTGCTTTTTGGATATTACATTGCTTGGCAGTTTGAAGCTGTCAGGTTATTCTACTCCGGAACTACGGAACAATTGAATTTCATGACTCAAATAATAAGGACAATAAGAGAAATGCCATTATTTTTACCCTTCAGAGGGTTATTATTGTTTTTTCAATACCAATTATATTAATGATGGAAGGTAGCAGAATAAAGGCGATGATAAGTTTGATGTTAATATTCAGTTATCATGGCTTTCAAATAATAATGGCTCAAGGTATTTTCCACCCGATGTTTTAATAGCGCACACAATAGAGACAACTATATCTGCATGTATATATGATAATAGGTTATTCCATATGGGTAAATACAACTAATTGAAGGCACTATGGATTCCCACATATTTAACATCTGGAATTTGAAGCAATATCTGGGATGGAATATTCATAATGAGAGTGAGAGGGGAGATAAACCATGAATAGAATAGTATTTTGTGTGTCATATTCCTTCACGGACTGATCCATCTGCTTGGATTTGTGAAGGAATGGAATCTGGCTGAAGTAAGGCTAAGAGTATTCATTTCTTTGCCGGGAGTTTTATCCAAAATTGCAGGGGTACTCTGGTTGGGCGCATGTTCGCTTTTCATAGCTTCTGCAATAGCTTATTTGCATAGGAAGGACTGGTGGTGGATGATTGCAGTCATTGCAATCGTTATTTCTCAAATCCTGATTTTCATTTACTGGAAAGATGCGAAGTTTGGAACCGTTGTGAATGTCATCATACTCATCGTATGCATTTTTTCATACGGAAGCTGGAGCTTTGAAAGAATGGTAAACGATGAACTTAGCTCATTCTTTCCAGAAGAAATAGAGAAAAGGGTTGTGACTGAAGAAATGATTAATGAGCTTCCACCTGTGGTGCAAAGATGGCTTAAACGTTCGAATATTTCTGGAAAAGAGATCATCCAAACGGTTCATCTAAAACAGAAAGGTGAGATGAGAATCAAACCTGAAGGCGACTGGATGAAAGTTGAAGCTGAACAGTACATCTCCACGAATCCTCCAGGCTTCATATGGAAAGCAGACGTAAAATCCTCATTTTTGCATTTTTCTGGAAGGGACAAGTATGAAAATGGAGAAGGACACATGCTCATCAAACTCTTTTCTCTTATCCCGGTTGTTGATGCTAAAGGAAAAGAGATAGATCAGGGAGCTTTGCTCAGGTATCTGGGTGAGATTATATGGTGCCCATCAGCAGCGTTAAGCGATTACATCAAATGGGAAGAGGTAGATTCCACAACAGCAAAGGCAACCATGAGCTATGAAGGAGTAACAGCCTCAGGCACATTCAAATTTGATGAGAATGGAGACTTTGCGAGTTTTGAAGCAGAACGCTACTACTATCGTAAAGAATGTTCAACTCTGGAAAGATGGGTTATTAAAGCGAACGATTATGGAGAATTCGAAGGAATTAGAATTCCAGTAAATCTTTCTGTGACATGGAAGCTTGAAAGGGATTTTACTTGGTATAAATTTGAGGTTACAGAAGTGAAGTACAATGAGAAGAGATAAAATGCTGTCGGAGATTGCAAGAACATTTGTGGGAGCAATGTATAGTGCTGTAATTAACTTGCCCTATTTGACCCCCAAGTATATCAAGAATTTGCCAAATTCGCACTCATTGCTCTTTACAAATCATTGTGAAACTCAATCATAATGCCGTATTTGACGGCGTGTCTCGCTTTAGTTATAGTTTTTAAAGACTCTATAGGCATACTCTATAAGCATACTCATTCTAAGTAAAGCAAAACTTGTGAAATTTGGCTTGGCGGGGGGTATCGCTTTCAATCTAATTCTGATTCCATTCTGGTGGTCTGGATGGTCTCTGATAAATTTATTGCTGGTTTTAGTGCAGTTACTTCTGCTCAAGGAAGAATATGAATACAGCATAATCGCATTTTTAAAGAGGGAATGATAAAGCATGAAAAATCCATCAACATCACAGGTTTAAACCATTGCCTCAAAAACTTCCAGCTTCAGGACCAGTGATGGCTCTTGTAAGTCATTGTCCCTGTTCCATATGGTGGAGGTTTTTAGGACTAAAACGCTCACAGAAAGTTGGCTTGCTGACACTGGGATTCAAGCATTACCAATAAAAGATTCTTGATTCCTGCGCTTGTTGGAGTAGCTATTGGTGTATTTTTCAATTGGGTCCGCTTCCTCATCCCTCACCGTTTCCTACTTCTCTTTTCGCTTCAGTGCGGGTATTGTAGAAGAAATTAATATCCCAATTTTCATCTTGTTTTGGGCCTGACTTATTTCTTACGTGAAAAGGAGATGGAGAATCTTTTTGGTTACAGCGATTTTATCAGCTCTTGCATTCGCTTTTGGGAATATTCCTTCGGTAATGCTTTTTTTTAAATTTAAATAACTAAACTTTTTTATGCTAAGAAAGATGAAATGCCGCTTAAGAGAGGTTACACAAGATGAGGCAAATACAGTTCACACTTCCTCAAATTGTGCTATTGGTCACGCCAGTTGCTATTTTCATCAGTATGCTCTTGGCTTTTTCTTGACTTGTCAAGCTATTGGAGCCTAATTGGGGTTATCTCATGGCATTCGTGCTCTACTGGTTGGTTTGGGGGTTAATTTTACCACTATGTGTTCTGCGAGGTGAAGGTCTACGAAACCTATTTCGTATTACGAGGTCGCCTCTTGGCCATCCAGCTCTATTTTTCAAGTGTATTCAAAGCAAACTTGTCAGTATTTCTGATTTCAGCTATCTTGGCTTTGGTTAACGGGACACTGGAAGAGATTCTTTGGCGCCGGAACCTATATCACGGTTTTTCCTAATCGGTTGGTGCTCGGCTATCTTTATCCTGCTTTGGGCTTTGCGATTTGGCACATCTCACCACAAATTGTCCATCCCAGCAGTATGCCCGGAGGCTTTATATCAATTCTTGGTGCGCTTTTTCTTGGATTGTGCTGGGGGGTTGCTTGGCGCTCAAACTCGATAGAGACAAGTGTATCACACAATAGACTTTCTGGGTCTCGGTGCGCTTATATACCTAAGCCGATGAGTGATATATTAATTAGTGGCAGCACTTCATCTAACAGGTGCGTATGCGGTTCGTGCTTTCGATAAGGAGAACCTTTACCACTTCGAGTGGCCATTCCTATTTGGTTTTTTCAGTTCATCATTCATTAGTGATTCTGTTTGTATGATGTTTGGCCGTTGCCTTAAGGTAGCAGCATTAGCTGTAGGATCAGTCTTATTTACGGTTGGGATAACTATAGTGTCTCTTGGTTTGATTGAATTTCGCTCTTTCCACAGGGCAGCGGGTTTGGATTCTTCAAAACTCAAACTCATTACCACAAGAATTATCGATATAGTAGAAATTCTCAACATCTTGGTTTATTCCTCTGGCTCTTAGGTATATCGCTCATGGGTCGTTCAGGGCTTGCCTTTTCATTTACACTTTTATTCTCTACATGCATTCTATTCGGTTAGAAGAACCTTATCTAGAGCTTGGGGAAAGAATATCATCTGTACAGGTCAAGAGTGGTGAGGTATACGACGACGCCTAACGGTATGCAACTCGCTTACGTTCATCCAAATTTCGCAAAGCGAAACTTCGCCTTGTTATATGACATTTCGCCTCCTATCTTCAAAATAATAAAAATTAGGGAGTAATAATATGAGAATATGAGTGATGTGACAAAAATAATTGGTCTTTGTGGAAGCCCACACCAAAATGGGAACACCGCTAAGTTGATTAGAAATGTTCTGGAAGGCGCAGAAAGTATTGGGGCTGAAACAGAGTTTATTTCTCTTGGAAATAAATGGACTTGTAATAGGTTCACCTACTTATAACAGAGAAATAACAGGACAATTAAAAACATTTTATGATAGATTGTGGTATGATATTCACAACCAGACTTTCGCGGGAAAATATGCTATTTGTATTATATTATTACTCGGGTATGCGCTTCGCTTCATTAAAAGCCACCACCAAGCTTATATCTCGCATAGACATAACTTAAGGATGATGATAGGCGGTGGCACTTCGCATACCTGCTGGGCGTTAAGTGAAATGCAACGCCTTAAAGGAGGAAGGTAAAGATGCCAAATGCCGATAAAATATTAAAGAAAATTGAAGAAAGCAAAGACAAAATCAAGAAATTTGGAGTCAGGAGGATAGGTATATTTGGTTCCTATGTTAGAAGTGAACAGAAAAAAGGAAGCGATATAGACATAATAGTAGAATTTGAAAAAGGAAAGAAAACTTTTGACAACTATATGGAACTAAAATTCTTCTTGGAAGACTTATTCAACTGGTAAAGTTGATCTTGTAATTCTGGAATCTATAAAGCCAGATTTGAAACCTCATATATTAAGGAGTGTGAAATATGCGGGAGTATAAAGTTTGAGTACTTGAAGCGATAGGTAAAATTGAGAGATATACAGAGAATATGAATTTCGAGGATTTTTCAAACAATGAATTAATTCAAGATGGTGTGATAAGAAATCTTGAAATAATAGGAGAGGCTGTAAAAAATCTACCTGATGATATCAAGAAAGATTATCCAGAAGTAGAATGGAGAAAAATAGCTGGTCTGAGGGATATTCTTATTCATGCATATTTTGGTGTGGACTTAGAGGTTATATGGGACATAGTGAAAAATAAAGTTCCAGAACTAAAGGAAATGATGAGAAAGATTCTTTCAAACCTATGATTTGGCGAATAAAAATGACGAGGTACTACATAAGCGACGGCGGGCACTCTTCGGTTGCTTCGCAACCTTGCCCCTCGGGTCATATAACAGCATACAGCAGATAAAAGGGAAATCAAAGATTTCAATCACCTTCGGCAACTTCTTTTATCCTCATAACGGTGTAATCGTTGGAGGATAGTTAATATGATAGGAATGAAAAGGAAAAGAGGGAGATGTCAAAAGTTGTTGTGTCGTTGAGCGGTGGTAAGGAAGATTTATTTGCAGGCTATAAGGCGATTAATTCCAAATGTTTTGAGGTATTTCTTAATATAATAACTATGGGAAAAGGACTATGACTTATATTAATTATTGCTTGCTCAATCAGAAGCGATATACCAATCATCCAGCGAAAAACTACATGGAAAAACTAAAGGATTTTAAAGAGGAGATAGAAAATCTCAATCAGTTTTGATGGAACAGTATTTGGAGATATTGACATACAGGAACATCGGTTTTGAAGCTTTTGTAGTTATCCTCAAAGCGAATCTACTTGGTGAAAAATTGTCGTTGAATAAATAAGAAATTCATAAAGTTGAGCAAAAACTCTATTGACCTCTGCGGAGAGATGGTCTATTATTCAAGAAGCGTATCAAACCGATTAATGGACAAAAAATATTAAAGAATGGATACCGGTTCTGGGATATTACAAAATATGAAATTTGCAAAAAATGACATGGAAAGTAAAGAAATAACATGGAAAGTAAAGTCTTCATTCCCAAATATGGAATACCTCCGCCCGACTCTCGCCAACTTCGTTTGCTCTGTGCTTTCGCACTCACCTAACTGAACAACTCAATGCGACGCACCTCCCTTTTCGTTATCCATACCGCTCATGCTCATATTTCATCCTGCATTTCTGCTCCGTCCAAATACTCCGCAATTCACATCAGTCATGAGTTGCCTCTATCATATGCACTTGCAGCGCATATTTCTCGTGCACACATCCCTCAGACACATCCCTCAGACACATCCCTCAACACGACATCGCTCCGCTGCCCATCATGCTCACAATAGTTGAACATTTTGATAGTGCCTGTTCTATGAGGGAGGCGCTTGTTCTATGAGGGAGGCCTGTTCTATGATAGGATAGAAAAATGAGAGGAGCGAGCAGAGCGAGCAGGGCGCGCAGGAGAATAAATGACATTGCGCTGCAGCGTATTGAGCGACTGCTTGCGCTTGCGGAATCGGAGGCGATGAGAGCAAAAAATGAGGATGAATCAGCGAGCGATATGATGAGGAGATGCAACAGATATGTGGAGCTCGCGATGAAAATAGGCATGAGATACCGCGTGCGAATTCCGAAGCATCTGAAAATGCGCATATGCAAAAATTGCCGTTCTTACCTCGTGCCGGGGAGAAATGCGAGGGTTCGCCTGCGGAAGGGCGAATACATTACGACCACATGCCTCAACTGCGGTGCGGAGATCAGAAGACCTTACAAAGCTCCTCGTCCTCCTTCACCGCGCAAACGCCAGCGTGAATGATGCGGATAATGATGCGGATATGATGATGTGCCGACATGCTGGCCGATATACTGATACGCTGATATGCTGAAGTCATGCTGATGCCATGCATATATGTTTTGTTCGTCATATATGGATGTTTTCTTATACTTTTCCTATATTACAGTTTAGAAATCTGTAAATCCATTTAATTCATGTGAAAAAGCATTACATGAAGGAAATTAACGAATGGATTGATGTCGGAGCGGATAAACCTGATATGGCTTGAAGGGCAGGACTGTGCCGGGTGCACGATTTCTGTGAAGCAAGCGAGCAATCCCACGCTTATAGATGTGTTGGCAGGAGCGCTTCCTCCGTTGAGAGGCTTATATCTTGTTTATCATCCAACGCTGATGTTTGAATGGGGAGATGACGCTGCGAGGGTCATTGTTGATGCGATTGATGGCAGATACGATCCCTTTGTGATGATTTTGGAGGGTGCGATTCCTGATGAGAGGAGGGCGGGGGATGGTGTTTTCTGCGTCATTGGTGAGTATGAGGGGAATGTGCTGAAGCTGGATGAGATTGTTGAGCGTCTTGCGAAGCGGTGTGCTGCTGCGGTTGCAGTGGGAACATGCGCCTCTTACGGAGGTGTTCCGCACGGAAATCCCAATCCAACAGGTGCGAGGGGTCTGCTTGATTTCCTTGGAAAGGGCTGGAAAGGTGCGCTCGGTCTTCCTGTGATATGTGTGCCTGGATGTCCGCCGAGAGCTGACAACATAATTCAGACGCTCGGTCATGCAGTGCTCGCCGCAAGAGGAGTTTCTCCACCGCCTGAACTGGATGAAATGCATCGTCCCCGCTCGTTATATGGGGCTACGGCGCATGAGTTGTGCAGCATATGCGGATTTTATTCCGGAGGCACTGATGCTCATGCATTCGGAGAGCGCGGATGTCTCGGTGCGCTCGGTTGCAAGGGCATCATCACAAACTGCAATGCATCATCATCCTGGATGGACGGCTACGGAGGCTGCACAGAGACTGGAGTTCCCTGCTTCGGCTGCGCACATCCTGATTTCCCTGATCCTCCCACATCTCCATTCTTCGCAAAAGCGCCTGCAAGCGCATTTGTGAAAGAGACGTTCGCCGGAACTGTCGGACACATCAAAATGGGCTTAGCACGGCTGAGGAGGAGGAAGATCTGATGCTGCATGTCTGTGAGGAGAGAGAGGAGAGGGGAGAGAAGAGAGGAGAGAGAAGAGAGGGGGACGAGGTAAAATGCGTAAAATGCGTAAGATAAGCATAGAGCCCGTTACAAGAATAGAAGGGCATCTCGGCGTCACTGTGAATGTTGACGAGCACTCGCGCATCATAACAGATGCGTATGCGTACAGTCCGATGTTCCGCGGATTTGAGATCATACTGAGGGGCAGAGAGCCGTCTGAGGCTGTGATGATAACGCAGCGTTCATGTGGTGTGTGTCCTGTGCCGCATGCGATGTCATCTGTGATTGCTGTTGATCAGACATACAGGGCATCTCCTCCGCCGCTTGCTGTTGTGCTTCGTGATATGGTGCATGGTGCTGAGCAGCTTTATGATGCTGAGGTGGGCGTGATAAATCTGGAATGTCCCGATTACAGTGAGACTGCTGTCAGGATGTTCAATCCTGAATGGTGGAATGAGGCTGAGAGAACCAGGGCGGAGAATGTTGAGATTCACGGTTTCAACACGATTGCTGACATAATGAGAGCTCTCAATCCCCTTTCAGGCGAGTTATATCTTCGCTCGCTTATTGTTCAGAAAGCGGGGCATAACATGGCTGCTATTTTCGGCGCAAAGCATCCGCATGTCCACTCATTCATACCTGGAGGAATCGCAAAGTCTGAGATCTCAGCAAATGACATTGAATCCTATCTCACACTCCTGATGCGTCATGTCGCGTTCGTAAAGGAAATTGTCGCAGCAACAGACGACCTTCTCAATTTTGTAATTGAGCAGGGATATGAAAATGTCGGTGTCCGCGTGGCGAATTTGGGAAGCGCAGGCGCATATCACAGTGATCCCGAGGCGTATTCAGCTGAATACAGCGAGATGAACGAATACGGCATCAGTCGCATGGTGTCACCGGGCATCATGTTGAAAGGGGAGCTCGTGACAAACAAACTCATTGATTTCAATGTCGGTGTCAGGGAATTCGTTGAGCGCAGCTGGTATGAGAATGAATGGGAGCATGAGGTTCATGAGGATCAACTGGGAAACGAAATAGCGAGGGAGCATCCGTGGAACAAGCGCACAGTTCCAAAGCCAGGAGCGTATGGAAATTTCACCGCTGCATATTCCTGGGTATGTTCTCCGCGCTGGAACAACTGGAAGGGCGATAAGAAGAACTATGTGGTGGAGCTCGGTCCGCTTGCTCGCATGTGGATAACTGCGAAATCACGCATAGTTGATGAAGCAACAGGACACAGCATAAAATTTGAGCTGCCTGAAGCGCTCATCCCCGGCTTCAAATACGCGCAACCCATGCATTTTGAGTGGGAGATACCGAAAATGCCCAATGCTGTTGAGCGTGTGCGGGCAAGAGCATATTACTGCGCATACTCAGCTTACTGCCTGCTCAAACTCGTTGAAAAGGCGCTTGAGCTTCTGAAAGCGGGAAAGACAGATGTGTGGAAGAGGTATGAGAAGCCATCTGATGGCATGGGATTCGGCGCGATAGAGGCGATGAGAGGTGCCTGCCTTCACTGGTGTGTGATGAAAAAAGGAAAGATACACAACTACCAGTATCATGCGCCTTCAACATGGAACGCATCGCCGAGAGATCCCGAGGGAAATCCCGGACCTTATGAGGAGGCGCTTATAAACACACCTGTAACGGAGGCGGGAGAGCCATCAAAATGGAAGGGCATAGACATCGTGCGCACAATACGCAGCTTTGACCCCTGTCTGGGATGCGCTGTGCATGTTCACATAGGTGATTCAATCGTGAAGCATGAGCTGCTGCCATTTGCAGTTCCTCCCTCCACGCCCGAACGCCTGAGGTCGTGAGGACCTTATCGCTTTTGCGTTGCTCTTGCGCTGCTGTCATGGCTGAAAACCAGCATGGCTGAAAACATTCTGCAGCTTTTCAAGCACTATTTCAACTGCGTGACATATGGCCTCCCGAACCGGCTCACTCGGAACATCGCTCAGTTTTATCTCTGAAGGCTCGCAGCCTATGAAAAACACATTTGACGGCAGTGTGCCTATTGCCTTCGCAAACATGAGAACATGCTCAACCCTTGTCTCATGGATGCTCAGCGAGAACATCTCATCATCGATCCGCGGCACATCTTCCGCTGATATCTCCACAGTGTACAGTGTTCCTTCCCTGCCTCCTCTCATGACAGCATCCAGAAATATGGCAAAATCGTATTCTCCGAGCTCAACAGCGAGAGTGATGCCTGAAAGACCTGCATCCCTCAGCTCAACACTCCGCAAAGCCTCCAGCTGCTGCCGTTTTGCCTCTTTCTCCTGGAGTTCTTGCATATTCAGTTTCGGTCGCATATCACGACACATTTCCTCCCCTCGCCTCAGAGCTTCCAATGCTTCTATGACATGCGGACCGAATCCGTCATCACCCATGTATCTGTTTCCGAAGCCCGCGATGAGCACTCGCATTATGGAAAATAAGCGACGGAGATGATAAGATGCGGTGAAGATAATATTCAGAGGAACTGTTCAGGGGGTTGGATTTCGTCCTTCCGTGTATAAGGTGGCGAAGGCTCTTGACATCAGAGGATATGTGCTGAACAGAGGCTCCTCTGTTGAGGTCGGTATATGTGACGATGTCAGATTGGATCACACATCATTTCTGCGCATGTTGCGGGATTCACTTCCTGAAATCGCGAGGATAGAGTCTGTGGAGATACTGGAGGATTCAGTGAGCGGCTATGATGATTTTGTGATAGTGGAAAGCGGCGATGGAGAGCGCACATCTTTTGTTCCTGCGGATACTGCGATATGTGAGGAATGTGTGAAGGAGCTTTTGGATGAGGATAACCGCAGATATCTGTATCCCTTCATCTGCTGCACTGCGTGTGGTGCGAGGTTCTCGCTCATAGAAGATGTTCCCTACGACAGGGAGAGAACCGCAATGCGAAAATTTGAGATGTGCGAGGAATGCCGCAGCGAGTATGAGGACCCCAAAAACAGAAGATTTCACGCTGAGACCATATCATGCTGGAAGTGCGGGCCGAGATACACACTTTTCTCAGCAGACGCAAAGCAGTGGCAGGTGATTGACAGCACAGATCCGATACGCACATTCGCACGCCTCATAGATGAAGGTGCGACGGGCATTTTGAAGGGCTGGGGCGGCATGCACATCGTGTGCAGCACAGACCACAGAGAGCGTGTGCTTGAAATTCGTAATTCATATGGAAGACCGCAGAAGCCGTTTGCAGTCATGTGCAGAGATATTGATGTGGTGCGCAGCATCGCTGATATAAGCGAGGATGAGGAGAGAATGCTGAAATCATCTCAGAGACCGATCGTTCTGCTTAAAAAAGCAGCGGAGCTGGATGTCATATCGCCAGGTCTTCCCAACATAGGAATTTACCTTCCATATTCGGGAGTGCATCATGTGCTCTTCAGATTTCTGCGCTCTGATTCCATAATAATGACATCCGCAAACTTACCGGGAGAACCCATGGCGACGCGCAATGAAGATGCTTTCTCGCTCAGAGCAGACTGCTATCTGCTTCACAACCTTGATATCGTAAACCGCGTTGACGATTCTGTCGTTCGCCTCTGCAACGGTAAAAAATTCTTCATACGGAAATCACGGGGTTTCCTCACAACAGTTGATGTTCCGTACAGCAACCGCATACTCAGCCTCGGAGCAGGAGAAAATGTTTCAATATGCATATCATCCGCATATAAAATATATCAGAGTCAGTATATAGGCAACTCCTTTTACAGCGGAACAATGGATTTTCTGGAAGAAAGCATGAGAAGATTGATGAGATTTCTGGGATTGAATATGGAGGATATTGATGTGATAAGTGTTGATCTTCATCCGAGATATCCAACAAGGCGCTATGGAATTTTTCTATCGGATGAACATGGCATTGAACTTGTTGAAGTGCAGCATCACTGGGCGCATTCGGCATCTCTCATGGTGGATGCGCACGTTGATGAGACTGTTTCGCTGACGCTTGACGGCACCGGATATGGGGATGACGGTGTTGCATGGGGAGGGGAGGTGCTGAGATCCTCTTTTTCATCGTTTGAGCGCGTTGGATCACTTGAGGAGATACCTCTGATAGGCGGGGATGCAGCCGTGAAAGATCCGAGAAGAATATTGTTTGCAATTTTCAACCTCTGCGGCTGCTGCGGTGATGGAGAATGCGATATTACGGAAGAATGCGATATTACGGAAAAAGAGGCTGAGATTTTTGAAAAACTGATGAGAAAAGCTCCAAAAACAACAAGCTTCGGAAGGCTTCTTGACGCTCTTTCATGCTATCTCGGCATATGCACGCGCATGACATATGAGGGTGAGCCCGCTATGAAACTTGAGACATATCTTGAGAGGGGATATGAGAGGTTTATGAGGGGTGTTGGGAGGGAAATTGAGTTTGAATGCGAGATCATCAGAAGAGGAAAAAGAAAGGTTGTGAGGACTCTGCCTGTTTTCGCCGCCTTATCATCAATAAGGAACAGGCTGAGAAGTGTCGGCGAGATATCAGATGCTGCGTTTTCGTTTGTACGCACGGTTATTGAGGCGCTTATGGAAATCGCAGTTGATGAGGCTGAGAGGGAGGGCATATCCATAGGCATCACAGGCGGCGTCTCATATGATGTGCCCATAGTGATGACTGCAAGACATGCGGCGATGAAGCGCGGGTTTGAGCTTCTCACTCATGACAGCGTGCCAAACGGAGATCAGGGAATCTCAATAGGTCAGAACGCGATTGCGGCTCATGATGTATCGTGCACATGAGGGTGTTTGTGATCGTGTGTCTTGGATTGTGTGTTTGATTGTGTGATTGTGTGACGGTTGAGATGGGATGAGATGTGTCTCGGAATTCCCGCGAGGATCGTGAAGGTAAAGGGAGAGAGGAAATCGCTGGCTGATTTCGGAGGAGGAGTGATGCGGGAGATAGACATATCGCTTGTTGATGTTCGCGAGGGAGAATATGTCATTGTGCATGCTGGATTTGCGATAAGCGTGATAGATGAGGAGGAAGCGGAGGAGACCATGAAGATATGGCGTCTTTTTTCAGATACAGAGACGAGCGAATTGCGATAGGTATAGTGGAGAGGTTGAAGAGACTGCTCTCCGGGCATCTGCGGTTCATGCATGTTTGCGGCACGCATCAGGACACAATCGTGCGATTCGGATTGGACATCATGCTGAAGGAAGCCGGGATAGAGGTCATACCGGGACCTGGATGTCCTGTCTGCGTTACAACACCATATGAGATAGAAATCGCTGTGAATCTTGCGAATAACGGTAAAATAATTGCAACATTCGGCGACATGTTCAGGGTTAAAGGCGTAAAATCATCGCTCGCAGATGCGAGGGCGTCAGGAGCAAGTGTTTTCATCGTTTACAGCGTTTCAGATGCGATTGCTATCGCTTCTGAGCATAAAAAAAAGGATGTTGTTTTCTTCTCCATAGGATTTGAGACGACCGCGCCTGCTACTGCATCTGCGGTTTTGAACGGTGTGCCTGAGAACTTCTCAATACTCTCTGCTCACCGCCTCATACCACCTGCGATGTCAGCGTTGATTGAGATGGGGGAGATGCGCATAGACGGTTTCATAAACCCGGGGCATGTCTCATCCATAATTGGTGTTGGGGCATACGAGCACATATCCAAACGGTATGGCGTGCCGCAGGTGATCGCCGGGTTTGAGCCTATTGATGTTATGTATGCTGTGTATATGCTCGTCTCTCAGATAATGAGGGGGGAGGCGTGCGTTGAAAACGAATACAGGCGTGTTGTTCGTTACGATGGAAACAAAAAAGCACGGGAGGTCATGAATGCGGTGTTCAGAGCAGTTGATGTGGCATGGAGGGGTTTTCCTGTCATAAAAAGCAGCGGATTGCAGTTGAAGCGCACATACGAGGATAAAGATGCGTTGAAGCGATACGAGGATGAAATAGATGAAATAGAACAGAACCTCACAGAGCTCATGGAGAAGCAAAGCAGCGAAGCAACATGCAGATGCGGCGATGTCCTGCGAGGAATAATTTCGCCTGCTGAATGCCCTCTTTTCGGAAGAGCTTGTTCACCTCATCGTCCCATAGGACCGTGCATGGTATCCAGGGAGGGAAGCTGCAACATCCTATATCGTTACAGAAAAAGCGGCCGTCTGTAGGAGCGGCAGCCCTTATGCTCGCATCATCACTTTTTCACTGTTAATCTCACATTATTGCATGATTTTCATATTTAATAAGAAAAAAATTTAATGGGTTATATAATAAGAGAGAAATATGCTGGAGGGGCGGCGGAAGTGCATGTGAGCGTGAGAGAGAGTGCGTGGATGATGGGGATGAGGGGTGGGCAAAGCATGAACTTTTATATATGGATGCGAGGATAAGCAAGCATAAAAACAGAGTGGGAGCGCGGAATGCTGGAGGAACTTGAGGAGAGAAAGGCGGAAATAGCGAAGAAGGTGGAGGAGTATCGCAGAAGGAGGGGTGAATTGAATGCTGAGGCCTCAAAGTGGGCGAATCTGCGCGACGAACTGAACAAGCAGGTCAGGGAGGCGCTGGAGCGTGCGAAGAAATTCAGGGAGCAGCGTGATGAGTATGAAAGGCTTATAGAGGAGTTCAAAGAGAAGCGGAACGAGCTTAACAAGAAAGCGTCCTCTCTTTATGCGGAAATTGAGCGCATAAGGCGTGAGCAGAACATAATGGACGGCAGTGTGCGTGAGTTTGAGGAGCTTCGTCAGCGCATTGAGCATCTTGAGATGCGACAGCAGACTGAAGTGATGAGCATGGAGCAGGAGAGGAAGCTTGTTGCGAAGATATCAGAGCTGAGGAGGGAGTTTGAGAGAATGCAGCGAGAGCTGGAGAGGGTGAACGAGCTTAGGGAGCTGCTGAAGGAGGTGCAGGCAGTTAAGAAGGAGGCTGACAGGTATCATCAGGAAGTGCTGAAGTATGTGAAGCTGTCTCATGAGTGCAGAGACAATATGATAGAGTGTTTCAGGGAGGCTGACAGGCTGCGTGAGAAGGCAGACAGCGCACACAAAATGTTTGTGGAGGCGCAGCGTGCTGCTGACGAGGCACATTCGTTCTTCCTCAAATACCAGCGGGACCTCAGGGACTTTGAGAAGGTGATTGATGGTCTGCGCAGGAAAATGAGGCACGATCTCTCATTCAGAGAGCGCATAGAAGCGCGGAAGAAGGTGCAGGAGCTGCTTGAACGCTTCAAAGAGGGCAAAAAACTCAGCACAGAGGACCTGATGATATTCCAAAGGCTTGAGAACCTCTGAGGCGCCGCTGGATGGAAAATAGCTGGAGAGAAAACAGAAATTGGGAGGGGGAGTGCACATTATAGACATACATTGTCATCTCTCATTCGCTCACTACGACAGAGACAGGGATCGTGTGATAGAGGATGCGAGGAAAGCGCTTGAGGCAGTTGTGACGAGTGGTGTGGAGCCTGAAGATGCGAAAAAGGCTCTTGAGATCGCGAGAGAGCATGATTTCATACATGTGACACTGGGGTTGCATCCAATTCATGTGGATGAGCTGAGCAGCGCGGAGATCGAGAGGTATGAGGAATTCATAAGCGAGCATCGCCGTGAGATCATAGGCATCGGCGAGATAGGCCTGGACTATCACTGGGTGAAGGATCCGATGAAAGTGAGGCGCATGCGCGAGGTCTTCACGGAATTCGTTGAGCTCGCGAAGGACTTGAGAAAGCCCGTAATCCTTCATCTTCGCGGTGAGACGAGCTCAAGCACGGAGGCTCTGGAAGAGGGCCTCAAGATAGTTGTGGATGAGGATATAAGCCATGCTGTGTTCCACTGCTTCACAGGAAAGCCGGCAATCGCTGAGCGCATATGTGAGGAGGGCTATCTAATATCCCTGCCGGCAACGATAAGAAGGAGCAAAACGATGAAAACTGTTGCGAAAAAAATTCCGTTGTCTCATATACTAACGGAAACAGATGCGCCTTATCTCTCTCCCGTAGGGGAAGAGCGTAATGTGCCACAAAATGTGAGATTTGCATATGAAGAAATTGCAAAAGTGCGGAAGATGCGTGTTGAAGATGTTGATAGTGCAATAATGAAAAATTTCTCTGAATTTTTCTGATTTTTTTTGTTTTGTTTTGTTTTGTTTTTCGTTTTTCTTGAGATTTTGTTTTTCTTTTTGTTTTTTTTTGTTTTTTTGTTTTGTTTTGTTTTTTATGGTCTGATGGTCTGACGGCGGCACGGGAGAGACAGGCATCACAGGAGAAGACGGCAGAAAGCGCCGAGGAAGGGATTTGAACCCTTGCGTCCCTCACGGGACACCGGCTCTCAAGGCCGGCGCCTTAGTCCACTCGGCAACCTCGGCTGCGCGGTGTCAATGTTTTTTGTTTTTCCATGCATATTTTCGCATTCTCCTTGATCTTCCGAAGCCGCATGCTGCGCATCGGCGTTCATGAATGCTGAAAGCGTGCCGCCCACATCTGCGACATACGACATGCGACTTTTTCTGTTTTTTCCCCATTGATGGTGTGCCTTTTACCATGATTCCTCACCTTTTCCACTTTTCCTCTGTGTGTCGCTGTCTGTCTTTTTTATCATGGGCGATATGTACACCACATTATCCCCTCTTATCAGAATTTCGCCACGCTCGTTGCGCTCAAACGAGTCTCCAGTTATCTCTTCCGCATCGCTCAGCAGAATGTTCATGTGCATATCGTAACCCTCCAGAATCCCTCTGAACTCCCTGCCTCCTCTTATTCGCACAATGACTGGTGACCTAAGCGACTTGTTTAACACTTCCAAAGGCTTGTCCACCATGCTCATCACGCCTCTTCTGTTGAAATTGCAGGAGCGTCGTCCTGCATCATATCGTAAAACAAATCCGCATATAAATATTTTGGTGACCGATTCTCGCATCTCACACTCCTGCCGCCATGGAAGCCCGCGGTTTCACTGGAAGAACTGGCGAATTATCATGAAACAATCGATACAAAATTTGAGCACAGGAGAGGAGGGATCAAATTACGATGCAGTGCTATATCCGCCGAGCTGAGATGTGCTCCGCCAGGGAATCGGGGGGAGGCGGTTTATATTCCAGCTATCTCGGGTGCAGATGGGTAATGATGTTCTCAATTGCAGTGAGTTAATGTGTGTGCGTGATCAATTTTCAGAGGATGGAGACCTGTGTGATCTGCGGGAAAGGCAGGGCGGCAAGCGTATTGAAGGTGTGTGCGGAATGCTTGAGAGCAGGTCTCGGCGAGGAATATGTGAAAGATGCGCACAAGCAAGTGCGAGCGAGATACGGATTACCCCCTGAGCCCCCCCGTGCCGGAGCGAGCATTGGCGGGGGAGTTGTTGTGAAGTGCAATATCTGTGCGAACGAGTGTGAGTTGAGCGAGGGAGATATAGGCTACTGCGGTCTCCGTGCTGGCGGTTCTGCGCGTCTTATCAACGCTCGCTTTCTTTTTGCGGAAAAAGGAAGTGGAGAAGAGGGATCGGTCGGTCTCCTGTATGCATATTACGACCCCTTACCGACAAACTGCTGTGCGGCGTGGTTCTGTCCCGGAAGCTCTCAACATCGCGGAGAGAATCTCGCAGTGTTCTTTTATGGATGTAATTTCAACTGCCTTTTCTGCCAGAACGCCTCCCACAAAGACCTCAGGGCTGCGCGGGCATTCACTGTTGATGATTTTGCAGCACTCGTGAGACCGCAGACATACTGCATCTGCTTCTTCGGCGGAAGCCCTGAGCCTCAACTTCCCTTCGCGATCGGTGCATCTGAGCGTGTGCTTGAGCGGGCATCTGTGAGGATATGCTGGGAGTGGAACGGCTGTGGCTCACGCAGTCTTGTGCGAAATGCAGCGGAAATCTCTCACCAAAGCGGCGGCATCGTAAAATTCGACCTCAAAGCATTTGATCCCCATCTCAGCATTGCACTGTGTGGCGTATCAAATAAACGAGCATATGAGAACTTTGAGATGATCGCTCGTGATTTTTTTGATGGTTCAGAGCCACCGATACTCACAGCAACGACACTTCTTGTACCTTTTTATGTTGATGAGCAGGAAGTGGCAGGCATTGCAGAATTTATTGCAAGTTTAAGCGACGAAATTCCATATTCTTTGCTCGTTTTTCATCCTGATTTCTTCATGAGCGATCTGCCAGTCACTCCAAAATCTCAGGTAATGAGATGTTATGATGCTGCAAGGAGATACCTGAAGCATGTGAACATAGGAAACAAACACCTGCTCGCCGCTGAATTGTGATATTATTGCGTGATGCTGCATGTGCTGGCTCTTTGGCACTGTGCGTTGCCCTGAGGGAAAAATGGAAGTGTGCATTCTGCCTTTGGGAGAAGTTGATGAGGGAACACTCATTTTTCTGAGCGAAAAACTGGCGAAAATCTTCGGTTCTGCGAGAGTTCTTGAGCGTTCAAAAATACCTGAGCGTGCCTTCAACAATTTGAGAATGCAGTATAACTCCTCAGTCATTCTTTATTCGCTTCACACGCCGGGCGGATGTGATGTTGTTCTGGGTGTGCTTGATGATGATATTTATGCGGGAGATCTGAACTTTGTGTTTGGAGAAGCGGAATTGGGTGGAAAAAGAGCATTAATTTCGCTTTTCAGGCTGAGAGAGCATGGGAGAGCGCGTGAAGAAATGATTAAAGAACGTGCTTTGAAGGAGGCAGTTCACGAAATCGGACATGTCTTGGGTCTTCTGCACTGCAAGAACAGAATGTGTGTTATGCATTTCTCAAATTCGCTCCTTGACACCGACATCAAGAGCTGGAAGTTCTGCGAGAGATGCCTGCGGAAACTGCAGCGGAGCAACGATGATACTCCGTGCACAGCTTCTGGAGGCATGTGAGTGGCTGCGTTCTGAGTGAGGCTGCGTGAGGAGAATGTCATCAACACACTTGAGCAGGAAAAAAATATTCATCGCTGCGGTTGTAGCCGCTTCTGTTTTTTACGCGCTTCATCAGTTTTCTCAGCTGTCAATGCAGCATGTTGATTTTGAGGAGGATGCAGTCATTCAGCTTCCCGAGCCCATTTACAGCGGCAATGTCTCAGTAGAAGCGGCGATAAAAAGCAGGCGTTCGGTGCGCAGTTACACTGATGAGCCTCTGAACATACATCACATATCGCAGCTCCTGTGGGCTGCTCAGGGCATCACAGACCCTTTCAGGAAATTTCGGTCGGCGCCGTCTGCCGGTGCAACATATCCGCTTGAGGTGTATGTCGCAGTCGGAAACCGCAGCGTCGTGCTGGGTGAGAGATATCTGAAGGAGGGCGTATATCATTATGAGCCGCACACACACCGCATTGAGAGGGTTGTGGATGGAGATGTCAGAGCGAACCTGTGCGATGCAGCAGTGGGTCAGGAATGTGTCAGAAACGCACCTGTTGATTTCGTAATCTGCGCGGTATATGAGAGGACAACACGCAGATATGGAGACCGCGGGATCAGATATGTTCATATGGAAGCAGGACACGCCGCTCAGAACATATATCTGGAGTGCGAGTCGCTCGGCCTTGCGACTGTTGCAATCGGCGCTTTCTTTGACGACAGGGTGCGGGAAATCCTGAACACATCTGCAGAACCGCTTTATGTGATACCTGTCGGTCATCCGCTGCGATCGTGAGTCGCTGCGACCGTGAGTGCGGGGTGAGAAAATGAGGAGGAAGCTGGTGCGTGCAAAACTTGTTGAGGGCAGGGTCATTGTTTCAGAATTTGTGAGGGACACCATGACAGTGACTGAAACCATGAGGAGAAGGCGGAAGGCGATGTCATTTGAGGAAGCTGCATTCCTGATTGAGCGTGGGAAGATGCGTGTTGATGATGAGCGTGGCAATGAGATTGGATATGAGGATTTCATGAGATTTGCAATGCGCGCTCAGCCCGATTTCATTCTCAGGCATCTCGTATATAGAGATCTGAGGGAAAGGGGATATGCTGTTCGCTGCGGCTCCGATTTCATCTGGCTTCTCCCGCGCGGCGGCAAAAATGGCGCTAAAGCATTTATATATGCTTTCTCTGAGAGGGACAGCATATCTATCAGCAGTCTGAGGAGAATTGTGGATATTGGCAGTAACATGCGTAAGGAGGCGATCATTGCGATTGTTGACGATGAGAGCGACATCACTTATTACAGCATACATAAAGCCAATGCGATTGCAGCGAATAATGCGATTGCAGCGAATAATGCAAACACAGCGCACGTCAAAGGCTCCGACAGGCGAATAAGAGGTGTGTTCCTGGGAGATCGCGTCCTCATATCTGATGATAAAATGGCGAAAAAGCTGCATGAAAATCTTTATGGTGCTTTTTCGGGAGATGTGCTTTATCTTTCACTTGTTGAAGCCGCATATCTGCTCAAAAAGGGCATCATTTCAGTTGATGTAGCTGATGTGAAGGAGAGAAATGGAAAAAGAAATGGAAAAAAAGAGAGAGACGAGGCAGTAGAGAGAGTGGATAAGATACCCAAAACGGAGGAAAGGAGTGAAGTGGATGAGCAGGAAGGACAGAGAGGGGAATTTGATGCGTTCATGAAACTCGCTTCAGGAATTGTGAGCGATTTCCCTCTTATATATGAGGTATATGAGGACTTGCGGGACAGAGGATTTATACCGAAGACGGGGTTCAAGTTCGGCTCTCATTTTAGAGTGTATGAGCAGGCTGGCAGCAAGCACTCATCATTTCTTGTGTATGTCACTCCCGAATCACACTGTTTCAGCATGTATGACATATCACGAGCTGTGAGGCTCGCACATGGCGTCAGAAAGCAGATGATATTCGCAATGGCTGAAAGCAGGAATGATTCTGGAGATGCCGGCGGTATGAGTTGTCTCAGATATTTATGCGTGGTGCGTCTCAGATTATGAGTGCACCTTTTGAACTGCCGCATGCTCATTCATGCTTATTCAGCCATTTATACACGAAGGCCATACGAAAGCGCCCCTCGGTGAGGAAGTGTGTGAGGTGGAGGATGTTGATAGTTATGCTGTTCTGAAAATTCCACCTTGTCCGGATTGGACGCAGATTGGACGCATCAGCTGGAGACGGTCGGGGGCTCATGCATTTTGCCCTCACGCTCATGTGTGAGCAATAGTTAAAGAAAAAAGAATGAAGAAAGAAGGGAAGGTGGCGTATATGACGAGCATAAGGGAGAGAATGGAGCAGATGAACATAGGAAAGCGGATAAGGATGGAGCGCATAATAGACAGAGAGAGCGGGAGAAGCGTCATTGTGCCGATGGACCATGGCGTCACGCTCGGTCCTGTGAGGGGATTGGAGGACATGCGGAGAGCAGTCAATGCAGTTGCTGAGGGCGGTGCGAATGCAGTTCTGCTGCACAAGGGCATTGTCGTTGCCGGGCATCGCGGTTACGGCAGGGACATCGGGCTTGTGCTTCACATATCCGCAAGCACTTCTCTCGGCCCTGACCCGCTCAACAAGGTGCTCGTCGCTTCCGTTGAGGAAGGCATAAAACTCGGCGCTGATGCGGTGTCAATTCATGTGAATGTCGGTGCGGAGAATGAGCCTGAGATGCTTCAATCGCTCGGAATGGTTGCGATGGAGTGTGAGGAATGGGGAATGCCTCTGCTTGCCATGATGTATCCTCGCGGTCCGAAAGTGAAGAGCGAGCATGACCCCGAAATGGTGAAGCATGCTGCGAGGGTCGGCGCGGAGCTCGGCGCTGACATCGTGAAGACAAACTACACGGGCGATGTGGATTCGTTTAAAGATGTCATCAGGAGCTGCCCGGTTCCCATCATAATCGCGGGAGGTCCCAGGGCTAAGACAGACGAGGAGGTGCTTGAGATGGTTGAATGCGCAATGGAAGCGGGAGCATCAGGTGTTTCCATAGGCAGAAATGTATTTCAGCACGACGACCCAATGCGGATGACAATGGCAATAAGCAAAATTGTCCACGATGGTTTCTCCGCAAAAGAGGCGCTTGAGATATTGAAAAAATAATGTCGTTGTTTTGGATTCTGGTATGAGGATGTATGAGGATGATGTATGTATGATGCTGGATGAGTAACAGAGAGTAACAGATGAAGAAAACGAACGTGGTGAATGATGGAAAGTGAGAGAAAGGAGATATGGGTGAAAGCAGATAGGAGTTCCGGTGAAACATGGGAAAAGCGGAAGAGCAGGATCACCGCTGCACTTGAATCCGGTGCAGATGTCGTTCTCGTTGATGCGGAGGACTGTGCGAGGGTGAAGGAGCTTGGCAAGATACCTGTTGCTGCGTTTGTTCGCAGTCCACGGTCGGATCTGGATTTCATGCGGGAGGAGCACATATCGGAAATGATTGAGGAGGGAAAGGATGCCGACATCATTGTTTTCGGGAAGAACGGGGAGGGCGATGGGAAGAAACCGCTTCCCGAGAAAACGGAGAATTCAGTCATTTTCACTGCGCTGAAGCATTTGAAGGGCAGGAGAAGTGCGGTTTATGTTGAGATGCTCGGAAAGGCGTATGAAAATTTCGCATTGAAGCTTGCGGAATACTGCGATTACATCATAGTCATAGGCAGGGATTGGAAGATAATACCTCTTGAAAACATTATAGCGGCGATTTCCTCAAAGAGAAAAAAAGTGATTGCGGGCGTAAAAACTGCTGAGGAGGCGAGGACAGCGCTTGAAACGCTTGAACACGGAGCTGACGGCGTTCTCATAGACACTGATGATCCCTCTGAGATCAAGAAGGCTGTTGAGCTGCGAGAAGAATTGAAATTCGGCAGGTTACCGCTCACAACCGCAAGAGTGACGAATGTGAAACCGCTTGAGATGGGTGATCGTGTGTGTGTTGACACATGTTCGCTCATGCAGGCTGGAGAGGGCATGCTCGTCGGCTCGCAGTCATTTGCTCTTTTCCTCGTTCATTCGGAGACTGAGGAAAGCCCCTATGTTGAGGCGAGACCTTTCAGGGTGAACGCGGGCGCCGTCCACGCATATATACTTGTGGGAGATAAAACCAAATATCTCGCTGAAATCTCAAGTGGCGACGAAGTCCTCATTGTGAATGCGGATGGAAAAGTCAGGAAGGCGGTCGTGGGAAGAGCGAAAATAGAGCGAAGACCGCTGATACTCGTTGAGGCTGAAGTGGATGTGGACGGCGAGAAGCGAAAGTGCAGCATCATTCTGCAGAATGCCGAGACAATAAAACTCGTGGGAAAGGACAAGAAGCCTATATCCGTGGTCTCGCTTAAGGAGGGAGATGAGGTGCTCGTCCATCTGACAGCAGCTGGAAGACACTTCGGCATGGCGGTTGAAGAAACTGTGAGGGAGAAGTGAGCTCGCTCCCCTCAGCCTGATGCTGCATACACTCAGCCTGATGCTGCATACAATGACACATACGATGACAGTGCACGAATGGCATGTACGATAATGGCAATGTACGAATACGACTGCGAATTTGAGCGTCTGAATGAGGAAATAGCCAGGAGAAGTGCAAAAAAAGTGGGCATTCAGCTTCCCGCTGGCATGAAGAGGCTCGCTGCTGAGATTGCTGAGAACCTGTCAAAATGCGGCGTTGAGGTCATAATATCGGGGAATTCGTGCTATGGTGCATGTGATATAGATGAGAATCTTGCCGCAGTTGTTGATGTCCTCTTTCATTTCGGGCACTCACCCGTGCGCACGCATCTGAATGTTGTTTTTGTTGAGCTGAGATGCACGATTGATGTGAAGCCCGCTGTTGAAGAGGCGTTGAAATATCTGAATGGCAGCAGAATATGCATAACAACGACTGTTCAGCATGTTCACACATTGAATGAGGTTGCTGAGCTTCTCATTCGCAGCGGCAGGCATCCCATAATCGGTAAGGTCGGAAAAAAAGGCAATGAGGTGGGCGGTGTGCATGCTATCTATGACGGTCAGGTGATAGGCTGTGATCTGCGTGCTGCGATGGTTGAATGCGATGAAATACTTTTCGTCGGAAGCGGAGATTTCCATCCGACTGCGATCGCTATGAATGTGTGCAAGCGTGTGGTTTCTGCTGACCCGTTCACGCGTCGTGTCGGTGTTTTCACGCCCGAGAATCTGATAAAGAAGCGTATTTTGAGAGTTGAAAGAGCCATGTCCGCTTCATCGTTCGGGATAATCGTAAGCTCAAAATCGGGACAGTTCAACATGCAAATCGCTCGTAACATTCGTGAAAAGGCTGAAAAGCGGGGAATACGCTCATTTATCATAATGATTGACGATATACGGGAGGAAGCACTGTGCAATTTTGATCTTGATGCTTTCGTCATAACGGCATGTCCTCGCCTCGTTGACACGCTTTCCGTTGAGAAGCCGGTTCTCTCAGTTCGTGAATTTGAGATAGTCATGGGCGAAAGAAAGCTGGATGAGCTCATCCCGAAGCCGAATACGCGTGCTCCCGGCAATGCTCATGCATCCTAGCAGGCGTCACCGCAGTCCCGCTGCCGTTTGCATTTGCTCAGTGTTTATGTTTGCTCAGTGCTTATGGCATGAGCTCAGTATGGCATGAGAGAGGAGGCATTATGATAAGGCGAGAGGTTCGTGCGTTGTATATCGGGAGGTTTCAACCGTATCACAAAGGGCATCACGCCGTAATACGGGAGATCGCATCAGATGTGGACGAGGTCATTATATGCATAGGTTCGGCGCAGCTGAGTCACGAACTTGACAATCCATTCACAGCGGGAGAGCGCTATCTCATGATATCAAAATCACTGCGCTCCGACGGCATCCTCAACTTTTACATTGTGCCCGTGCTTGATGTCAACTGGAATGCGGTTTGGGTGTCGCATGTTGAATCACTCATACCGCCCGTTGACATTGTATACACGAACAACCCCCTCATTGAGCGTCTGTTCAGGGAGCGCGGATATAAGGTGAAAGCTCCTCTCATGTTCAACCGAAAGTATTTCTCGGGCAGAGAGGTCCGTCGCAGGATGATGACGGGGGAAAACTGGCAGGAACTCGTTCCCGATTCCGTCATTGAGGTCATAACTGAAATAGACGGTGTGAATCGCATAAGAGACCTGATGAGAAGCGATAGAGAATAACGCAAGCAGGTTCAAGCATCAGACATCTCTGTTCTTTTCTTGGCTTATCGTGATCCATCTCCTTATTGTGGGCCATCTCCTTATTCATTCCATATCCTCATTCATCGTGAGATAGAACCGTAGAACCGCAGTTCAGAATAAACAGCACGCGGTGAAGAAGCCCCGCTCAATGGACATGCATATCATCAATAATCACCGTCTGCAGACGCTTTCGCCTCAATGATCGTTCCAATGCCTCTGTATCCCGATAATGCTCTTTTTATGTTGCCCTCATCTCCGCTCAGGATCTCACATTCCACCCCGGATTTTGCTATGTCAAAAAGCTCCTTCACCTTTTCCCTCATACCTCCAGTCGCATCAATGTAATACGAATCGCGCAGATAATCATCGGAGAAGACATTTGCGTTTATCCTCGGTATCCGCCTTGCATGTTCATCCCTCAAAGGATCAGATGTGTATATACCATTGACAATGCTGAAAATAATTACTCTTGATGGTCTTATATGCCTCGCCAGAAACTTGAAAATGCGCTCAGTTGATACGACAGTGAAACCTCTTGAAATGTCAAACACGCAGTCCCCATACACCACAGGTATCAAATCCAATGACAGCGCACTCTTTATAGGATCTATGAAGAATTCCTGTATCTCACCGTTTTTCGCCATGACGGCAGCAGATGTCTGTATGGAGATCGCATCAACACCATAATCGTTCATCATATCCACAAAAATGCGATTGAGTGTTGATGCTGCATTACGACATAAAACAAATCCTCTTTTTGAACCACCTTCAATCCCCTCCCTCACATTGAAAGACTTTGCTATCGGATGAGGGAAGGAACCTCCACCGTGTCCTATTATGAGCCTCGGCGAAATCTCATCCAAAACTTCCGCCAGCTCCCTCACAATCCCGCGCATCCTCCCGTAATCAACAGTGAACATCTCATCCTTCCTCGTTATCAAAGAGCCTCCAAACTTCACAAACAACATCTCAGAATCATTCATAAGTTACCTCCTCCACTTCCCGTCTTCCTGTCTTCCTGTCTGATATCCAACTCACGCCTCACACTCTCATGCCATCCTCGTGCCATCCTCATGCCATCATGTCTCATGCCATTCATGATCACATCATCACATCATATCCATCATATCATCATACCCTCGTATCATCTCCCGCATCTCTCCGCATTTTGCTCGTGTTGTCCGTGTGCCATCGTGGCACCAACTCACATGTTATATTGAGATGATCGCATATTTTCTGTATGATATAATTCACCATATCCTCTATCCTTCCGGGTTTATAATAAAAAGTCATCAATGGAGGAATAATAATAACTCCCATTTTTCTTAATTTCAGCAAATTTTCCAGATGATTTTCATTTAAAGGCACTTCTCTCGGAACAATTATGATCTTTTTCCCCTCCTTCAATGCCACATCAAAAACCCGAAGCAGCAGATTATCAGATATTCCATGAGCCATTTTTGCAACAACATTCATTGTGCATGGTATGACTATCAATGCAACTCTGTTCTGAGATCCTGCGTATTGAGATCCGCTCGCGATGTCGGCGGCTGTGTCATATATATCGTATGTTTCCGTTGCCAGCTCCTCAAGTTTCTCAGGAGCACCCAATTCATGTTTCACTATGTATCTGCCAGCTGGAGTTATTATCAGATCAACTTCAACAAGCCTCTCCCTGAGAACCTGAAGCAGCCTCTCAGCCAAAATAGCACCGCTCGCACCTGTTACACCCACTATCACCCTCATATCTCTGCTCTCTCCATCAGTTCGCTCTCTCCGCCTTTCATCATTCATTTTTTATTTTTTCCTTATTTTCCTCGCCAACTTGTCCGTCAGAGCTCATCGTTCATGTTCAGCATGTTCAGCATATTCAGCATATGAATCAGCTTTCGCTTCAGATCTCCTCCTCTTAACTGCCCATCACCGATCATGTCCCGTGAAGAGAGAGGGAAAGAACGAAAAGCGAGAAATGATAAAGAAAAGGAAGAGAAGTGCAAAGCAAAAAAGAAGAAAAACAAAACAAAAAAGAGACGGGGAGCCGTGTGGTAGTCAGGAAATCCCTTCGGGCTTCGGACCCGATGACCTGGGTTCAAATCCCAGCGGCTCCGCTTTATAGGGTCTCCCTCTGCTCTCTCATTTGCATTATGAATGAGATCACATTATCAACATCCGCATCCTCAGGCAGCTCGGCATTGAAGACCTCATTCAACACATTTATCACATTTTCTCTATGAGACTGCAGGAGATTGCGAAGCACAAATATCTCCATCTCAATGAACATCGCCCTTATCTTTTCAACAATTTCATCCTTTCCCATTTCAGGAGCATCTTCACCTGCTGCTGAGACGCTTCCATTCTCTATCACATTTTTCAGAATTCCGTAATCCTGGACGAGAAATATGCCCTCCTCAGCATCGCTCAGCACGCCTATGTTCTTTGCGCTCTCAAATGACTGAGGTATTTTGAATGGTTCCCTTTTCATCTCCTCTCCGTGCTCCTCACGATAGATCTCCGCAATTGTCTTTCCGATTTCCGTCTTTCGCTCAAGGAAGAACCAGTCAAGAAATCTGTTTATGGCATCCTCACATGCTTCCTTCGTATCAAAAACAGCTTCCCAAGATCCGAAAAAGGAGGTGAATGCATTATGCAACTCCTCACGCTTATCTTCGCTCTCAGATGAATCCGGTGTGCTGAAGCTCTCAACAACGCTTTTTATCTCATCGCTCAGCTCGGGCGAATGTATGCGAAGAGCTCCTCCACTCAGATATATGTCGCCCCACGGGTAGAGATTTCCCGAAAATGTCTGACCGACTTCAATGCCCTCTATGTCCGCCATCAGCTCGTATTCCTCATCGCTCAACAGGTTTCTCACGCGTATTCTGAAAGCATCGGGCTCATATGAGATGATCTCATATATCCCGCTCCTGGGGCTGCCGAGATGTTTCAGTTTTGCTTTTGTGTCTTCGTCAAGCCCTCTTTCATCGGCGAACACAACAGCAGGAGTCCTTCCGTCAGGGAGAGATCTTGTGAAGAGGAACCAGTTCATGAACTCCATCTCATCCTCCTCGCTCATCTCCTCAATATTCTCCGCCTCCATGAACTCCTCCCTCGCGATCTCCATCTCCCTTCCGAAATGCATCTCCGCATATCCCTTCACCTCGTTTATCAGCCAGACAGCCTGCTGATATGCATGTGCTTTCATCGCATCCTCACCTCGCAGATTCCTCATGCGTGAAACCCTGCTTATACTTCTCTGCAGCTCATCCACAAGCTCATAATCCCCGCCCATCTCAGACTGAATCAGTGAGGAAGCGCGCTCAAACGCTCTCAGAGCATCATCATATCTGCCCATACGCTCCAAAAGCCATCCGTAATTGGCCCAAACTATGCCATCATCACGAATGCGGAGGAATCGCCTGTATTCTGCTTCAGCGTCTGCGGTCCTCCCATCCTTCTCATATTTCCTGGTGAGCATGAAATGTGCATATATATCGTCAGGAACCTCATCAATAACAGCCCTGAGCAGACGCTCACCTCTTTCCGGATCTCTCTCAATAATCCTCTCCTTCAGCCACTCATGCACATTGGGCGCCGCAAGAAATCTGATGATGTTGTCAGGAAAACCCGCAACATCACGCACATCCTCAGCAATCAGCGCTTCACAGATGTCCTCATTGTTCATAAGCAGCAGAATGTCCATGCTGTTGACCCTTTTCATCTCAGAAGCAGTCCGCTTGATTATGGCGAACTCGCCGGGTTCAAGACCGTCCTCATCGCTCAACATCTTGAGATCGTGCTGCATGAGAAACAGCTCAAACTGCCTGTGAGCATTATCGGCATCTCCCTTACTTATCAGCCCAGCCTCAGCATCGCTCATCGCCCGCAGCATATCAACAAAAAGACACCACGCCTTCGCCTCGGTCTCATCATCTATGCCGAGAAACTCCTTCACCAAACGCAGTCTTTCCATCTCCAGACCTCCTTCCGCTAAGGTGACGCATATGCGCATCACCAGTTCTCAATTCCATCCACACCTATTTATAGTTAGATAGTTAGGCTGGATGAAGAGCGTGAGAAGCGAGAGAAGCGTGAGAACGATGTGGCTCAGGGTTATGACACGAACATGCGCAAGCATCCTTCAGCAGGAAGCAGGGAAATAAGAACACACCATCATGGTGAATCGTTGAGATCGGTGATTACTGAACTGAAAGTCCCGCTCATATAACTCCGCGCTTCCTCTCAGAGATTGGAGAAATGCAAGCTCATGGTTCTGGAAGGGCGACGCTGTGGCGCTTCCACAAGATCTGCTCAGTCTCAAATATGTAGCTACATGCCTGCTGCTTTCAATTGAAGAAAAATTGAAGAAAGGCCGAGAAAGCTTACTAAGCTTACTGTTGAGATTAATTATGTGTCGGAGAGGATGCGTTTTTGTGAGCCATATTGGGGCTGGCAGCTCTCTCCTGCTTGCTTATATGGAGCAGCTCACCTCTCTCAATTCAGAGATACAACTTGCATTCATAGTTGCATGAATAAATCTGAAACCAAACAAATTCCATGCGTAGGAAAATTCCTGTGGTTGTGCAGACAGAGGACGGAGGTGAGCAGGGATGGGGTATGTGGGCGATGATATGATTTAACCCAATATCAATGAGCCAACGCCCATGTATAACCCCAATCCATGTATAACCCCAATAACCGAAAAGCATAAAAATATATAAGGGGAGAAAAAGGTGAAAAGCGGAAGGGAGGTGATGAGAGAAGAAATGGAAGGGAAGAGTAAGATTGCAGGGGCGTTGATTGCAGCAGT
>JAOQIN010000029.1 GCA_026134085.1 Candidatus Methanoxibalbensis ujae | reverse complement strand
TCTTACAGTAAATTCCTCAATTTTTGGCAAAGATGCTTTTCTACCCCTTCTGATCAGTTGAGAATAAGAGTTAATAGCTTCCACAACTACATCTCTTATTTCCTGAACTGTTTGAGAAGAGATATCAAAGCTTTCTCTGATTTTCTTGTAAAGTTTTTTATGCAGAATGTTTTTCAAATCCTTAGCAGTTATTTCTCCAGAGATAAGCTTTTCTTCCAGAGAATTTTCAAGAATGTAGGAGTAGTAAATCCCTGCTACGGTTTGATAGGTGGTGAAGAAATTTCTCAAAGAAAGAAACTTATCTTTATTAATCTTATTGGAAACCTTCACCGTAATGCTTTTAGCAACCTCCATGATTATATTTTCGGAAAGAATATATTTATATACCTTTCCTCCCTCTCGGATGGGGTCTCCTTGAGGGGGTTAGATGAAACAATGAGATTGTCAGGGGATTGTCAAGGAGCACAGACGACCATTGAAGTGGAGAGAAAGTGGAATGACGATGGAAAGAGGTGGCAGCTGGAAATGGAGACTGTCATAATAATCGGCAGGGCGGATGTGCATTCTGTTGATGATTTCATTGCTGTGCTGAGAGATATTGCATCAGGTGCCGATGTCCACATACAGGCGTTTGACGCGAAGAAGGTCGCGAGTGAGGCACACATTTTATCAGCGGTTCATAAGGCGATAAGAGCCTTCAGGAAGAAAAGGAACATTTCTCCAGATCTGAGCATGGAGATCCTGCTTTACGCTGCAGGTGAGAGGCAGATACACAGAGCGCTTGAGATGGGGATTTCGGATGGAAAAAACAGGAAAATCGCGATAGTCATCGTTGATCCTCGCGGCACCAGGCGGTTAAAAACTGTCGCAGAAGAGGTGAAGAAGCGATTGAAAATAAGAGAGGAGGGGCTTGGCGACTTGAGCGAGAGAGCAGAAACTCTTAAAAATTTCTTTCACATAACAGATGAGGAGTTGAACGCGGTCGGCGAGGAAAAACTTGAAAAACTCGTTTTGGAGAGAGTCGCGCTTTTGGATGTGAAGAAGTGAGCACGCTGCATCCGCTGCTATGTGCTATGTTCCAACATTTATGGGATTTGAGATTGTTTTAAGCGTTGCTATTGCGGACATTGCAGCTAAATAGCTTGTTTTTGGGTTTATCGGTGATGGTATATTTTCTATTTTTATGCACATCTTGCCGAAAGAGCCCGATATGTTTATTTCGTGCATGTTTTCCCTAACTGAAGGGTCCGCAATGATCGTGACATGCGTTTTTCGTGTGCCGATGCCCGCGATGCTGAGTGCGGCTGCCACATTCACATTTTCGGGGAAATACCTGACGGCATCAATGGCGCTGCCCTCAAAAAGCACAGTGGGCTCTTTTATATCAATACCGCGCTCACGCACATATTTGTTGTCCGCGAAGCTTTCTGGAGGCTTTCTCGTTGTCAGCCTGACCTCATATATCCTGCTGACTGCTGCAGACTTCAAGCCGTCAATTCCCGCAATCGCGCCTGATGGTATGTATACACGACAGCGATTCTTCCTCGCAACATGCTCAACACGCCTCAACATGTTCTCATCAGCGAGCGCACCCACGCTCAAAATCATAACATCCTTGCCAAACTCAAGCGCCGGGATCACAAACTCCCTGACAGCATGCTGCGACGCACACTCAATAACGAGGTCAACTTCCTCAACAATATCATCAAATCCAACTTCTTTTGCGTTGCTTCCGCACCTCCTCACGGCGGGAGGATTGCTCAATCGCTCACACAGGCGCTTTATCTTATCCTCATTCCTGTCAATAACGAAAAACAGGCGCATGTCCAGTCCAAGATCACGACCATCATACGAATTTCTGTCTATCGCAACACATATCTCAGTGCCTATCGCACCACATCCTATTATTCCAACCCTTATCATTCAGACACCTCCACACCTGGACACCTCCACGCTTCTGCGCCTGTATCCCCTCCTCATCCCTCATCACGCATGCGCTGCGCATGCCAACATGCATCTGCGCATCATCTGAGACATCACTGTCTTACACTGTCTTAATAAGGAACTGTGGGTAAAAGAAATTTCTGATGCTGTCGGGGGAGATAGAGAGCTTTCTTCTGGAGGATGTGGGGCATGAGGACTATGAGCTCGTTGTTCCCTCGGTTTCGTGCAGAGCTGAGATAATCGCAAAGGAGGAGGGGGTCCTCGCGGGATTGGAGGAGGCGGCGCAGATATTTGCCTATCTCGGTGTTCAGACAGAAAGCTCGTTCAACGACGGTGATATGATGCGTGCTGAGGATGTGGTGATGACTGTAAGTGGTAACGCTCAGAAAATTCTGAAGGGTGAGCGCCTCGTTCTGAACTTTCTTGGAAGGATGAGCGGCATCGCAACACTCACGCGTGCGTTCGTGGATGCTGCGAGAGAGGTAAATCCCCGCATAAAAATAGCGGGCACGCGCAAGACAACGCCGGGATTCAGGAAATACGAGAAAAAAGCGATCATAATAGGTGGTGGCGACCCTCACAGGTTCGGATTATTTGATGCAATGATAATAAAAGACAATCATATAAAAATAATGGGTCTTGAAGATGCGATAAATGTTGCGAAAAAGCGTGTCAGCTTTTCAAAAAAGATAGAGGTAGAGGTTGAATCCGTTGAGCATGCGATAAAAGCAGCTGAGATGAATGTTGATATAATAATGCTTGACAATATGAGTGTTGAAGATGTGCGCTTATGTGTTGAAGAGCTTGAGAGGAGAGGAATACGGGATAAAGTCCTGATTGAGGCTTCTGGCGGAATTACGCTTGAGAATGTGAGGGATTATGCTGAAACGGGGGTTGATGTCATATCATCATCAGCGCTCACTCGCAGCGCAAAATTTCTTGGATTCTCGCTTGAGGTCGTGTGACCGTGCCCTGTGATTTTTGTTTTGATTGGGTGACCTGGGGACAGGGAGCATTGGAGAGCGGGAGAGGAGAGGCGTTGGATAGAAAAAGAGAAATGATGGAAAGAAGGAGAGGGATGGCGAGAGTGGAGCGAGCGGATGGAAGGTGATGAAGAATGAGTGTGGAGGCCATTGAGGAGAGTGAGCGACATGCGCGTCATGAGGGATACAGCGTAAGAGTGCCCGTGCCTGATGATGTTGAAGTTGAGATAATAGACGGCAGAAAGGTTCGCGTCTCAGGACCCAAGGGTGTTCTTGAGAGGGAGCTCTGGTATCCCGATGTGAAGATTGTAGTTGTGCAGAGACGGGGAGCGGATGAGGAAGCGGCAGGAGAAGCGACAGAGACGAGCGCCGCAGATGAGGAGACAGAAGAGACAGAAGAGACAGAAGGAGGGAGGAGCATAACTGAAATAGTTGTTTCAAGCGATACGCAGAGAAGAAAGAAGAAAGCAATTGTGGGGACATTCGCCGCACACATACGCAACATGATAATCGGCGTTAGAGAGGGGTTCTACTACAAACTGCGCGTGTTCCGCTCGCATTTTCCAATACAGGTGAGCGTCTCAAAGGACAGCGTCATCATTTCAAACTTCCTCGGTGAGCGGAAAAGCAGGATTGCGAAGATATTGGAGGGTGTTTCTGTTGAAATCAGAAAGGGAGAGGGTGGTAAGGAAGAGACAGAGATAATAGTTCGCGGCATCAACAAGGAATCTGTCGGTCAAACGGCAGCAAACATAGAAAGAGCAACAAGAATCAAGCGCAGAGACCCGAGGGTTTTCCAGGATGGCATATACATTGTGGAAAAGGGAACGGGAGAAGCATAGAGAAAAGAAGGGGAAAAAGAGGGAAGATTGAAGGATGGAGGGATGGAGATATGCCCGAGAGGATAGAAGGCGTAAGCCCCACAAGGATGGAGCTTCTGAGGTTGAGGCAGCGTGAGAAGCTTGCTGAGAACGGGGAGGAACTTCTTCGTGAGAAGAGGGATGCGCTCGTCGCGGAGTTATTGGATGTTGTCTGTGAGGTCCGTGATGCGAGGAAGGAGATGGAGGCGAAGATGAAGGAGGCATTCACACATCTTGCAATTGCAAAAGCAATGCTTGGCGCTGAAAAAGTGAGAAATCTGTCTTTATCTGCAAGGCCTCAGGAAATGCGCATTGAATTTGCTGCGAGGAGCGTGATGGGCGTCAGCATCCCGATTATTGAATTCAGACACCTCGTCAGAAAGACGACTGAGCGTGGATACAGCATAACAGACTCCTCCTCAGCACTTGACGAGGCGGCGAGATGCTTTGAGGAAGCTGTTGAGAAGATTTTGAGGCTCGCTGAGATTGAGGAAGCTGTGAGACACCTCGCATCTGAGGTTGAAAAGACGAAACGCCGTGTGAACGCACTGAAATATGTTGTCATTCCGAGATTGAAGGAGACTCGAAGATACATACAGATGCGCCTTGAGGAGATGGAGAGGGAGAACTTCACACGATTGAAGAAAATAAAAGCTGTTATTGAGAAGAGAGAGGCAGCTGGCATATAGTATAGAACCGCATGCATCTTCATCATCGCACATTGAGAGGGGAACATGAAATTTGAGGAGTTTAAGGGATGGCTGTCTCTCGCATCTCCTCCAAAATTCTCAACAACACTCATACCGTTTGTGCTGGGAAGCGTTCTCGCATGGTCTGAAGGGAACTCCCCTGATTTCCTGTCATTTTTCATATCGCTCCTCGCTGTCATACTGCTAACAGCATTTTGTTTCGTGCTGAACGCCTCAAGTGTTTATGAGGATCTGCGGAATTCGCGCATACTGCCCGCCCATGACAGCACACATCACCGACATCATCGCACACATCTGTCAGGATTCCACACAACAGCCACAACAGGAAGGTTTGAAGAATTTTTAAGCGGCAGAATATCCGTTGAAAAGGCAATTTTTGGCGCTTATCTCTGCGCTGCCCTCGCAATTCCTCTCGGATTCATCCTTCAATTCATTCTCAACACAGGAGAACTCACACTTCCTATTGGACTCATCGGTATTTTCATAGCTTATTCATACTCAAGAGGTCTAAAACTCTCATACATAGGGCTCGGTGAGCTCGCACTCGCGATAGGCGTGGGATTCATCACAATTTTAAGCGGATTTTATATTCAGGCACATTCAATCAGCATTACCCCTCTGATCGCTGCGTTACCTTTCATGATAGATGTTTTTAAGATGAAAATAGCACGAGAAATCCCGGATTATGATTATGATCGCGCGATAAACCGCATAAATCTTGTCGTTCGTTTCAGCAAAAACTTCGCATATTGTATCTATGCACCTCTTACACTGATGACCTGGCTCTCATTCATACCCATGTTCGTTACGGGTCTGATCAGTGTTCCCGTAGCAATTTTTTTACTTGCGATGCCCGCATATTTCTCGTTCAAAAGTGCATTCATATCTCTGAGACTGTGCAGACATGCAGGAACAGGAGAAAGGAATGAAAAGGAAAAGAGAAACGAGAAGAAAGCTGTGATAGAGATGTGCAAAAACGGATTCATAGGTATGACGCTCATACCTGCCGCACTCATAGCTGCATTATTGCCTGAACTTCTTTGATTTTTTACCCCAATCTGGAATTGAACCTCCACTGGAAATCATCCATATATAAAGATTTTGCATGATGAGAGGTTCCAGTGGAAATTGTTGAAAGAATGTATGAGAGAGGTTCTTTCAAAAAAATAACAAAGGAAATTGCATATTTCGCGCACACACATCAAACCTGAAAATCGCGATGATCATGCGCAAAAACAGGGATTCACAGCGCTCTTTTTCAAAAAATACAGGATTTCCAAAGACCTACAACAACATAAGCAGACCCCCACCCCTGCATTTCCACTGGAACTTCAAAACATAATTCCACAACCATATTGAACATTATCAGTAGAACATCATCAGCGATTTCTGTTACTTAGAAGAATAACTCATGTTATCTGATGGAGCGAAAGTGAAGTGAATGGAACATGATGAGAGTTAATGAGTGTGTGAGAAAGGTTGAAAGTATTGAAGCGAAGGAAAGTGAGGAGTCACAGGTTTGGGAAATGGAGAAGAATTTAAGAAGAAAGAAGGAATAGAATAAAAAAGAAAAGGTAAAAGCGAAATCATCTCATTTTATACAACAATTCATTTATTTTATCACCATGATAACCCAATTCCCCACCTTTTTCGAAACTCTTTTTGATTCCTTTATGCCCTTTTCTTGGAGGATGTAGTCTGAAAATAGGTTTTATCTTATACTTCATCAGATCCTTCATTCTTATTTCACCTTTCATAAGTGCTTTTGAGAGGTCCTCAAAAGACTGAAACGGTGTGTTTTCTTTGAGATATTCTTCTGTCAGCCTTTTTCCTCCTTCCAACCTTCCTCTTCGCTTCAGCAACATTGAGAGCATGTCCTCCGATATCTCCCCCCATGCCACATAGTCCTTGATCACATTCAGCATGCCTCTGTAATATTCGTTCGCAGGCACGACTGCGCAGTGATTTATCCTGTTCAACCTCAGGAGCTTGAGGGTATACCTCACCTCAGGGCGGACATCAACCCTCCCTCGCAGCCTCACCACCGCATACAGCATCCCTATCATCCTCCTTCCGACTTCCGACAGTTCCGACAGCCGAGAGCGATGAAGACGAGCGATGAAGACTACCGGTCCATGATGTTCTGATTATCACAGCACCCTCAATCATTTTTCATCTTCTGTACATCATCTTCTGTACATCGCGATTTTCTTAAGGGCGTCAAATGTTGCGAATGCGAAATTCAGCGAAGTTCTCGTCTCACCTTTTGTGTTTGTCCACACATCTTTTATGCCAGCGAACTCAAGCACTTTTTTCGCAGTTTCGCCCGACACGATGCCGACGCCTCTTGGTGCTGGTTTAAGTGTTATCCTCACGCTTCCTGATTTCCCGACAACCTTGAAGGGCACTGAATGACTCTCCTCACAGTTGCACTCCCATGAACCGCACCCGCGCTCCACATATGCTATGTTCAGCTTCGCATCTCTCACAGCTTTCAAAATACCATTACGAACAAGCACATCCTTACCCTTACCGACGCCGACATATCCATCTCCGTTGCCAACAACTGCACATATTCTGAATTTCACCCTCCTCCCCGAATCAGTCATCCGCTGCACAAGATTTATGTCAAGGACCTCCTCCTTCAGATCCCGCAGAAGATAATCCACAATCTCCGGCTCCTTCAGCGGATATCCCGATTTCAACGCCTGTTCAATTGTCGTTATCGCCTTTTTCTTCACAAGCTTCCCCAGAGTTGTCCTCGGCTCCCACGCCTCCAGTAACTTTTCTTTCTCCTCCTTTTCTACTGCCTTATCCAATTCCACCCTCTCCGGTAGTGTCTCTTCCACCTCCTCCGCCATTACCGCTCACCGTTTTGGCTTTCGTTTAGAAAGCCTTCCTCCTCTATTCTTCTTTTCACCTCCTCAAAGTTTTCAACGATATCATCAATTTGCATATGTTCAGCAATATGCTCCCCTCTTATTCGTCTCTCATCGGGAAATATTGATTCGTCATGAGGTATATTCATACCTGCGTCAACTGCACCATTCAATGCCGCGTAGACGCGTGAACCGGGGGATGGTGTGTGCAGACCGATGTCCAGTATTGCATCCTCATATCCTTTCATCGCCGCGCGACTGCCAAGCAGGAATCCTGTGAGATATGCGGCGGGCAGATTCTTCATACCATATCTCCAGCCGAACACCGGAAGCTCCGATGATATCGCAGATGCTATTGTTCTATCTCCATACTTCTCGGCGGAGATAAGCTGAACCCTTATATATTTGTTGCTTTTTCTCACCACGAGCCTCGGTTTTCCACTCATTATGAGTCGCAGTCGCTTGTGATAGTGGGTCTTGCCCTCTCTCCTCCTTCTGAATGGAACTCTATATGTCGGTCCTTTCGCCATTTCTCCATCTCTTCTCCTTTATATTTTTTATATTTATTAGCATATTATTATATGTTTTTATTTTTATTTATTTAAAGCAATTATTTCCTATCTAATCTTGCTTTTTGTCTTACTCTGTTTATTTCCTCTTCCTCCCTCTTCCTTTATCCTCTTTCTTCTCTTTTCTTCTGCCAGTTATTATCATGATTCCATCTTTATTTTTTTCCTGCTTCTCTGCTTTCTGCTTCAATTAGCATATTGTTTGTTTTTATGTATTCCTCAAGATGAGCGACGCTTTTGAACATTCCTCCTTTTGCTCTGCGGTAGAGGATGCGATATGAGTGTCTGTCAATTTTTTTCTCATCTCTGAGTTCTCGCAGTCTTCTTCGCAGTGCGCGTATACGCATTATCCAACGCCTCTTTCTCGGCAGTCTCGCGTATTCTGCACCCTTTCGTGATCCAGGCCCTCTTCCACGCCCTTTCTTTCGCTTTCTCATTCTCTCTCTCGCTCTTCCTCTTGAGACGCCTTTCTTCTGCTTTCTTCTTATTACACCTTCCCCTATGAGCTTCCGGACATCCTCCCTCGTAATTGCAGCAGCCACATCCTCCATCGCTTCGGGGTCTATCCACACCCTCCCCACGCCCACCTTCAAAATTTCTGCCGCCATCCTGCGTTGTTTTGACAGGTTCGTCATCACATCTCCCCTTTTCCCATATCTTTTTATTGACTATATTGACTATCAGTCACCCCTCACCGCGAGAGACCTCTGATTATAGACAGTCAGTATAGAGTCAGTATAGACCGTCCGTATGTGACCTCCTCCCTCACTGAATGAAGTAAGGGGCTCAGTGAGGTTCACAGTTTCCTTTGTAACATCTCCGCATAAAAGATGAACATGATCAGGATTTATGAATTGCTCTCTCAGTATGATCCTGCGCTTCTCCTCATTCAGCTCTCTCATTCCGCAAGGCCTGACAGGCCTCCTGTAGTGCATCATACAAAATGCTGCCGCCGTTATCCAGTGCCCCTGCTTCACCATCATCTCAGATATTGTCACCATATATAAATTCTTATCCCACCCTTCTCTACCAGAAGGGGGAATGGCAGCAACGATAAAATATTCTGCCGATCACAGTTCTACGACAACAGTAAGCTCCCGCCGCCAGCAGATGTGAGCATGAGACACTGCCGATTTCACTTGAACTGTGGCATCTCATGCACTGACATACTCTCGCAGGTTGAATAAGGAAATTTGAGTTCCAGTGGAAATGCAGGGGTGGGGGTGTTCATTCCTCCTGAAAGAAGAGTGTATAATGTATTTATGCGGAAAAGGATCGCTGATAATGCTTATTTCATGCGGAGTAAATGTGAAATTTAGACAGGCCTAATTTCTGATGGAAAATCCCCTTATAATCCTCTGTTTTTGAAATGAATGCCTGTCCTTCATTCTTTCAACAATTTCCACTGGAACCTCTCATCATGCAAAATCTTTATATATGGATGATTTCCAGTGGAAAGTGGAACTTCAGATTGAGATTGAAAGACGCAAAAGAGGTCATTGAAGTGCTGCAGCAACTGGAAGGTCTGAGATGTCAAACTGAGCAGATGTCAAACTAAGCGATAAAGGCGCCATATGAGCAGCACTGCCATATCCGCACTTCATTCCCTCGTTCACCCATCTCTCAAGCCACTTTTCCTCATCAAACTCCCACTTTTCCTCATCAAACTCCTTCGCCTTCGGTGAAGTTAGAGGAGTTCGGTGAAGTTGAAGGAGTGCACCGGTAGCACTTTGCAGACTCTCCGAGCGATGGCATGACTGCACAAAACAGCCCACTCCCGGGAAATGAGACCACTACGGAGGACCCTCAACAATACCATCAAGTTTTTTCCTCACGGATTTTGGAAGGAAAAGGAAGAATTTGTGCATTTCAGCATCGTAGAATCTCAGGTCAAGCATTCTTGCCCTTCTCATATCTACATGTTCGAAGTCGAGTTTGCCTTTAACGCCCACGAGGAACCCCCAGGGAGATGCGAGACCGAAAACGGGAGACAGCAATATTTGAGTGTTTTCAAAAACCGCTTTCATGCTGTTGAATGTGTTTATGAAATCATTTGTGAGCGGATACAGGCTTCCAGCCTGCGTCACGATTATACCGGGTTCTCTCAGCACATCCTTCGCACACTTGTAGAAATCCTCCGTGAACAGGTTTTTAGCATGTCTGACTGGATCTGTTGAATCAACGATGATGACATCATAAAAGCTGCCATTTATTGATTTCAGGTATCTCACACCGTCGTCATGCACTATCTCAGCGCGCTCATCGTCAAATGAGCCTCTGTCTATGCAGAGATGCAGACGACTGAGGTGTATAACGGCCGGATCTATCTCAACGAGCACCGCACGTTTCACCTCGGGATGCTTGAGAACTTCTCTCAATGTGCCGCCGTCTCCGCCGCCTATGATGAGCACGCGCTCGGGTGAGGGGTGAGCAAGCATTGCAGGATGCACAATCACCTCGTGATAACTCGCTTCTCCCTCCTCTACAAGCTGAATCGCACCATCTATGACGAGCATCTTGCCAAAATTCGTTGTCTCGTATATCTCTATTCGCTGATACTTGCTTCTGTAATCGACAATCTTTCGCTTCACCTTGAAACACATGCCATATCCCTCAGGATACCACTCCACATACTCGCCCGTTGTCATCTCCCTCATTTTTCCGCTCTCGCCTCGTCATATTCTCCTCAATGAGTCCTCTGTCTATTTTAATGATGCTCGGTTTTTCGGATTTCAACACTCTCACAATATATTCGCATGCAAGCATGGGCATAGTGTGGTCTCCGCATGTGTATATGTCAACAGATGCATATCTGTGCTCCGGCCATGTGTGAATAGCAATATGACTTTCAGCAACAAGAACAACTCCTGAAACGCCATGAGGATTGAATTTATGAAATTTCATACCGACGATCGTGGCTTTTGCATGTCTCGCAGCATCTATCAATATCTTCTTTATGCACTCTATACTGTCCAGTATCTCTGGATCGCATCCGTATAGGTCCATTATGATATGGGTTCCCAGCGAAGTGCCTATGGTCACCGTCCGCATCTCCACTCTCCGTCATTGTCACGCTCTTCTCACCACCGTGCATTTTCTTCTAAAATGAAACCTCTTTTAAAACTTGCGGTTTCACTCACATGCAGTCACATCACTCACACGCAGCCACATCACTCACACGCAGCCACATCCTCAAATCCTGACAGTGAGGCTCCATGCGAGAGGTGCGTCGGAAATGCGCACATATTCTAAATTTTTTTTTCACATTATGAAAAAGATATAAAGGGAGCTTCTCAAGATGTATGGCGGAAATGAGAATATTGGATGAGATTTTGGAACTTCTCAGGGAGGGGAAGCCCACGATAGAGCACATAATGGAGCGATTCTCCCTGTCTCGGAATCAAGTGCTTGCGGTGTTGGAATTTCTCGCGGCATATGATTTCATAGAGCTCAACGAACATGAGATACGCATAACGCAATTGGGATTGGATCTGCTGCAGCTGCCGGGCGACATAGATGTTCTGAACATCAGGACGCGCTCATTTCAGGATTCTGAGCAGATTATCGATGCTGCGCGTGTTGACCACATCTGAGGCGGATAGCCAGCCCCTTCTAGCTGTGGCAACTCCATATTTGATCACATCCCGCATCTGCGTGACATCGTGTGCATCTGAGGAGATCGCTATACTCACGCCGAAATCCTTCGCGAGCTTGCAGTGGACATCGCAGAGGTCAAGCCTGTCGGGATGTGCGTTCAGCTCAAGGACAGTGCCTGTGTCGCGTGCCACCTCCATCACACGCTCCATATCAAGAGGATAAGGCTCTCTTCTGCCGAGAATTCTTCCCGTGGGATGTGCGATAATGTCGACATTTGGGTTTTCCATAGCACTGATAATGCGATCTGTCATTGTTTTCCTGTCCTGATTGAGCTTTGAATGGACTGCTGCAATGACAACATCAATCTCTTTCAGAATTTCATCATCAAAGTCAAGCGAGAAATCTGATTTTATATCGACCTCAACCGCTGACAATATGCGGAATGCGATTCCCGCGTGCTCAAACTCGCGGTTCAACCTCTCTATCTCCTTCTGTCTCTTTTTCAGCTTCTTCTCGTCAATTCCTCCCGCAATTCCAACCGACTTTGAATGGTCGGCTGCTGCGATATACTCGTAATTCAATGATATAGCGGCGTTTGCCATCTCCTCTATGCTGTTTTTGCCATCGCTGTAATCTGTGTGGACATGAAGATCTCCCCTCAAATCATTTATCTCAATCAGTTTTGGCAGGTTTCCGGACTGCGCCGCTTCTATCTCTCCCCAATCCTCCCGCAACTCGGGCGGGATATAGGGTAGACCCACACTTCGGAAAACATCTTCTTCCCTCTCCCCGCATAATCTCCTCTCACCTCTGAATATGCCATATTCGTTTATTTTCAGTCCCTTCCTCATTCCGAGCTCTCTTATGCGTATGTTGTGCTGTTTTGAGCCTGTGAAATAATGTGTTGCAGCACCAAAGGATTCAGAAGGCACCACACGAATGTCGGCGTTCATCCCTCTGAATATCACGGAGGATCTCGTATCTCCTCTCGCGATGACCTCCTCAACCCCATCAAGCGATGTGAACGCATCCATGACCTCCTCAGCATCATCCGCCGTCACAAGTATGTCAATATCGCCTATCGTGTCCTTCCACCGCCTCAGACTGCCCGCAATCACAACATTCCGCACTGATTTAAGAGATTTCAGCGTTTTCGCAATCATCTCAGCATATGGCAGTGCCCTTGCAATAGGCACTCTCCCCGTATTTCTGCGATATTGTGATATGCCTCTGAGTATGTTTTCCTCCGCCTTCCTTCCCAATCCAGACAGTTTTGACAATTTGTGCGCTTTGGCAGCCTCTTCAAGCTCATCTACCGTGCATATTCCAAGCTCCCTGTGAATTTTTGCTATGGTTTTCGGACCCAAACCCGGTATTTTAAGAAGTTCAACGAGCTCAGGAGGCACTTCTTTCTTCAGTTCTTCAAGCTTGCTGCTTTTCCCGGTTTTGACGATCTCCACAATTTTCTTCGCGATGCCCTCGCCTATGCCCGGAATCCTGGTTAATTCATAAACGCCTCCCCCCCTCTCAACAATGCTGCGCAGGTCCTGCGTGAGAGTCTCTATGGTGCGCGCTGCACGCCTGTATGCTCTCACCCTGAAAGGATTGTCTCCCTTTATCTCAAGGATGTCCGCTATCTCGTCAAAAATCTTCGCTATGTCTATGTTTATCATCTGATATTCTTTTGATAATATGCAAAAATCGTTTGCGCTATGATTTTATCATTTCGCCTCGTATTCAGCAGGATGGGAAAGGTATATCTCGTCGGTGCAGGACCCGGAGATCCCGAACTGCTGAGTTTGAAAGCATATAAACTGTTGCAGGAGGCTGATGTTATACTCGCGGATTATCTCATTCTCGGCGTCAGAAAGATGATTCCTCCCGGAAAAAAGGTTATAGAGGTCGGAAAGAGCGGAAAAGATGACGGAAAAAAGACATCACAACACGAAATAAACAGGTTGATGGCTGAGCTCGCACGCAAATATGACAAAGTAGTTCGCCTTAAGGGAGGGGATCCTTTCATATTCGGCAGAGGCGGCGAGGAAGCTGAGTTCTTGAGTAGAAACGGTATTGATTTTGAGGTGGTGCCTGGCATAAGCACAGCCACCGCGGTTCCCGCATACTTCGGCATACCGCTGACACATCGTGAATACTCATCCTCACTCACAATCATAACAGGTCATGAGAAACACATCTCAGATCATGAGATGCAAACAAAAATGGCTCCCACTCGGGCTCAGACTCAGGCTCAGACTCAGGCTCAGACTCAGACTCAGACTCAGACAAAAACCCAAACAAAAGCAAAAACGGATGCGAGCGGGGGAGGTGTGAACTGGTCTGCAGTCGCAGCGTTGGGAGGGACAATTGTGATGCTTATGGGTGTGAAAATGATGGAGCGCAATGTAAAGCGGCTGCTGGATGAGGGCATGCCAGCTGAGACTCCTGTTGCAATACTTGAGAAAGGCTTCACAGAAGAGGCGAGAGCCATCATCGGAACGCTTGGCGATATCGTGGAGAAAGCACGCGAGGCACATGTTGAACCGCCGGCTGTTATTGTGATCGGTGATGTCGTGAAGCTGCGGGATATACTTGGTCATTCATCTCAGAACTGTTCACTCAAATCTTCGCATTAACGAACGCATGGACTCTATTGTTCTCATACCTTTCTCTCCAAATATCTCTCCTATCCTATCACGATAGCGATTTTCTATCCTGATACCTTCCCGTTCAAGCCTTTTTGAAAGTTTTCTGTGGAAATATTTTCCTTTTCTGTCATAATCTGTCAGTATAACGACACATTTATATTTTTTCATGTGCTCTATAAACATGTCATATGAGCAGCGAGCCCCCGGATACATCGCTATATGCTTCACTACGCCCATTTCCTCAAGCGCTCTTTTATCGTTCTTACCTTCAACGATGATCGCATCCACATACTCATCCTCATCCATCTCACGCAGCACATCCCTCAGCTCCTCATAAATCTCGTAATCTCGTCGCATCATTCCACATCACTGCTTCTATCGGCTATTATGAGGGTAAAATAATAAGAAATAATATAAAATAATAAAATAACAAATCAACGGCGTTTTTGAGTGGCGAGGTCAAGTGCGATTGCGAGTGCTTTAAATATGGCTTCGGTTTTGTGATGTTCGTTCTCGCCACCTGCGTGAATATGTATTGTGAATTTTGCGTTTTCAGCAAATGAGCGGATAAAGTGTGTGATGTCCTCGGTGGCTGTGTCCTCTATTGTATGATGGGCGAATTTCACTCTCAAAACTACGAAGCTCCGCTCACTGATACCTCCCACATCCACTGCGCACATCGCAATCGCATCATCCATCGGCACGATCGCATGTCCGAACCTTCGCACAGAAACACGCTCATCAGCGCCTCCCATCGCATCTGCGAACGCACGTCCGAGTGCTATGCCGACATCCTCAACGATATGATGTGCGAGGTCACCGCTCGCACGCAGCCTTATGTCAAAGAATCCGTGGCGTGCAAATGTGGCAATCATGTGATTTAAGAAGCGAATTGGAGTGTCTATCTCACAGTCGCCAGAACCATAAATGCGCAGATAAACCTCAACATCCGTTTCTGCAGTTTTCCTCACGCATCTCCCCTCTCCACGCCGTGTCATCATCTCCTCCTCATTCCCTTTCTCCCTTTCTCCCTTTCTCACTCAGCGCATCTCTCATTTCTCTCATTTTCCTCATGCTTTTATTGTCTGTTCGTCAGCTTCTGTTGTCTGTTCGTCAGCTTCTGCGGTTGCGAGTAGCATGCTTTCAAGTGTTGCCTCATCCACATCGGTTGAGACGCAGCCGCTCCGCGTGAGTATTACGCCAACAGCCGGAATGCCTCTGGCGGCGGCGAACCGCATTATCTTGTAGAGGTCGTTCTCACATGCCACTCCGATGACCGCTTCTGGATTCTCGCTCACAATCGCACGCTTCGCAAATTCGCCACCTGGCGCAACCCGCATATTTATGCCTTTTGATTCACAGATGATCTTCATCCTGCCTATCACACATGAGCCACAGCACTCACATATAACACCGCTCAAAGGCGAAACTGATGCGGGACATGAATATCGCAGACACTGAGGCAACAACAGCAGCCTTCTGCTCAATGGTGTTCTCAGGTAGGAATCCCAGTGCACAGTGTTCATCAACATAACTCCAGCACGGTCAACAATCGCCGGATTCATATGAAAATATCCCATCACAGCCTTGAGCGGTCGGTTGAAAAAGTTGAGCAATGCAAGTGAAAAACGAGGAAACAGATCTCTCTTGAAAAGCGCAAAACACGCTGAAATAATCATCAGCACGAAAAACACAAGAACAGAAATCAGAAAGGCCTCCCCTATAAACTCATATATCGCTGACATCCTCACAGAAACGCACTCATAATCACGCACTCATCTTCACGCACTCATAATCACATTAAAACGAGTTTCATCAGGTTATCTGCCGGCATCTCATGCTCCTTTCCAATGGCGATCGCGCATATGTTTTGTATTTCGATCTCCTTGACATACAGAAATCCGATAATTGTGCCTATGTTTATGGGATATCCTCTTATAATGCTTTTTACACGCTCGTAAAACATTTTTCTCAGTGCTTTTTCAAATGGAAGAAGCGAGTGTTCTGATTCATAATCGGGGATTGCACGCTCCAGGCTCCTTCTTATGATGCCATCTGGCAGTGATCTGATTGAGGAAGGTATGTCTTCGGCGAATGCAGCATCTCTCAACTTTTCAAAAGGCAGCGAGAATGCGAATGGCAGAAGGTCAGCTGTTGTGTCTTCCTGCTTGCATCGTAGAAATGCGATCACATTCGCAATGTCAACTTCAAGACCGACAATCTCACTCACAATCCTGCGGTCACCACCATGCAATCGCCTCGCACTCTCAAAAATCGCGGTAAATATCTCTTTATCAAGCGCGCGCTCAAGCGGCAATGTGTCTCCGTTTTTTCTCATATGCGCCATATGCGCGCTGAGCACGCTCTTATATGGCTCCTTGAGACGATCAAAAAGCGCATCAATCGTGATATCCTCCCTCGCAAGCATTGTTATTCCGCGCTTGAAATAATCATCAACGGGATACATAAGCGGCTCGCCCGCATGTCTGCGCGCTTTCAGCCTTATTATCGCCTTCAGGTTCTCAACCTCAAGCCTGCGGAAGAAATGGTGAAAAAAATTGCGCAATCTCTTCTCGGTTACGGAGCGCATGATCATCATGTATTGCGCTGTCAGCTCTTGCTTAAGCGCACGTTCCAGCTCTCTCGCATCCCCCGCTCCTGTTGCCGCTTTGCCGTATGGAGTGTTCATGAGCGTGGAAATGAACTCATCCCATCCCTCAGCCTCTATCAGCGCTCTTATGTCACCTGCATCCAAAACATCAGCAAACCTCGCCCTCACGCGCGCATACACATATCCATATCTCGCAACACCGGACAAAGCCATCAACCCCCCGCCGCGCCGTGCGCATCGCCCGCTCCATAATGGGGCTGCCGAGATTTGAACTCGGGTCACCAGCACCCCAAGCTGGGAGGCTGACCTGGCTACCCCACAGCCCCCTCGTTATTGTTTTCCCTATGCATCCCTCATGTATGCATGTATGCATCATATATCGCATCATATATCATATGAAAGAGCTTTCTGCATCCATATAGAATTCCGTTTCGCTTATGCGTTCTGTGAATCCTGTTGAATGCTCAAATGTCTCTATTCGTATGAGATATGAGTAATACCAGCGCTTTTCAGGCAGTTTCGTCACCACAGTTCCGCTTTCCCTCGCTGCATTACGGATATCCTCATCCGTTTTGTCCTCATATTTCCACAACTCATACTCGTTGAAATTTCTGATTATATCGGTGATGACAACATTGAAATCATTCAGCAACATTTTCTGCAAGTTGAACCACTTATACAATGAGCTTTCAACGCGTGTCAGCCCGAAATACCCGGCGGAGCGTCTTGATTTTCGCAGTGCAGCGATGCCACGACCTATAAACGCCCTCAGCGCCGTGAGTGTCTCGGAAGGGTCTGTGGAGAATGTGTCAAATTTTCCCCTCAGATCATCAGGAAATTCATCCCTCAGGTCGCATACAGTCGCTTCAACATCCACATCAACTCCTCTGCTTGCTGATTTTATGAACTTTATAAGTCGCTCGTCTATGTCCATAACGAACACCCTTTTTGGAAGTCCAGAAAGCGCGAGTGCCACGCTCACAAGGTCATCATCACCCAGAACAAGTATGTTTTTTGATGCGACATCGCCTCGTGAATGCATGAGCACAACCCTCGCAATCGTCGTTTCAGGCGTTACATGACCCTGATCAAAATTGTATCTCGGTGCAGGTCTCCTCTTCACAATCTCACGAAACACTTTCAGGATGTTCTCATATGTATCTGTGATATCTGTTGTCCTGCCATGACAGCACTTGCACACATAATCCCGCTTCTCATGCACATGCACATCAGCATGCTCCTCAAGTGTTATGATGTCATCGCATCTCAACATGCCATGCCTCTGCAACACCTTAATAATGCATGACACAAGTGGAAGTGGCTCCTCACTGATGCGCACGATATCCCAGAAATCCGATGACACAGCAACCGCGGCAAGCACATTTTCAATGCTGCGCATATCAACGGGAATCTCAGTCTCACGCTTTACTTCCATCAATATTCCTTCCATAACATCATTCGCCATGATCACCACCTCATCTCAACACAACAACCCAACACACTCGCACGATCACGCTTTTCTCCTCCTCTCTCCCCATCCATCTTCCTGGAACGCATCACATCTGACGGAGCACATCTCTTGCGATTGATATTCGCTGTATTTCCGATGTTCCCACAGCGATGCTCAATATCCGTGCATCTCTGAACAAGCGCTCTGCCATACATTCTTTCGTGCAGCCCAGGCCGCCGTGTATTTGAAGTGCACGTGATGCGGCGTTCATCGCCACTTCAGAGGAGAACAGCTTTGAAATGGCGGCGTATTTCCTGAACGCACGCCGCTTCCTCTCATGTTCAGCCTCCTCTTCATCAGCCTCTGTGTATCCGAAAACTTCATCAGCAAGCGAGGCAGCCCTGTATGATAAAAGGCGAGCAGCCTCGGTCTCGGTGGCAATGTCGGCAAGCATGAACTGAATTGCCTCAAATTCCGCTATGGGCTGCGAGAACTGCTCCCTTCTCTTCGCATATTCCCTTGATATCTCAAGACATGCCTGTGCAATGCCCACTCCAACGCCGCTCAGCGCCACTCGCTCCACATTAACAGTCTCCATCGCTATTTTGAAGCCATCTCCCTCGCTTCCTATGAGATTCTCTTCCGGAATTACGCAGTTTTCAAAGCGAATACCTGTTACAATGCACCCTCTCATACCTAAAAGGTCAAGCATTCTCGTGAATTTCATTCCTTTCGTCCCTTTTTCAACGATAAAAGCGCTCATTCCTCTGTGCCTTTTTGACTTATCTGTGTATGCGATAACCGTATAAATGTCAGCGAGCGCTGCATTTGTTATAAAGGATTTTTCACCGTTTAACACATATTCACTGCCTTCTTTCACAGCGGTTGTCTGCATTGATAGGGGGTCTGAGCCTGCCTGAGGCTCCGTCATTGCGAAGGCGCCTATCTTGCGGCATTCGCACAATGGTTTCAAAAATGCGGCTTTCTGCTCTTCAGAACCCGCGAAATGCAGCGGAAACATTCCTCCGAGCGCAGCGCAGATGAAGAAGGAAACGCTCGGACTCACTTTCGCAATCTCCTCCACAGTGACAGCAAAACTCATCATAGGCGCACTAGCACCGCCATATCTGCGAGGGAGCGGAATGCTGGGAAAGCGCATATCCAGAACCTTCTCAATTAATCCTCGCGGTATCTTCCCGATCCTGTCTATCTCAGATGCAAGCGGAATGACCTCTTCACGCGCAAATTCCCCTGCTATCTTCTGAAATGCCTTCTCCCTCTCACCCAGTTCAAAATCCATCTCATCCCTTACAAAAGCAGAGGAAGCTTTTAACTGTTCATGAGATGGGGAGAGGTTGTGAATGGTTCTTGTCAGGGCGATCTTGGAGCGGAGGTCCGGGCGGATGGTCATGGGTTCTGCAAACAGAATCAAAACATCAGCGCACTGCATGGCAAGGAATATATAAAATGACAGAAACAAAACATAGATGAGCCGCCGTAACTCAGTTGGTAGAGTGTCCGGCTGTTAACCGGATAGTCACAGGTTCGAGTCCTGTCGGCGGCGCTTGCTTCACACTCATCTGCCTTATCTCCTCACGCATTTCCTCAGGCGTGAGCACAGAACAATACCTGGAGAAAAGCGCTCGCCGGCGAAAATGGTGAAACGACACAGAATCTCAAAAATCAAAAATCAAAAATCAAAAAGAAGAAAGAAAGGGAAGAACAGGGGATTGGGGAGGAGAAATGCTTCTCAGTGCTGCTCGTTGTTTCATTCAGGCAAAGAACAATCCTGCTCCGCTGCGGTCTTTCAAATCAGGATTTCTGCTGACAGACAGCTTCTCACTTCTTCTCCGACCTCCTGTATTCGCCTCACCTGGCTTTATCTCCTCACCTGGCTTTGGTGCCTTTTGTCTCCTTTCGTTCCCTCTACATACCTCGCTTGACATGTTCCAGAATGAGACTGAATTATGATTTGACGTAGCATCAATCCACCTCATGACCTCATCTCTTCACTCCGCCCAGCCCGCCCCAGCCCAGCACCTAAGCCCCCCTCTCACAATCAAAACACAATGAACGCAATGAATGCAATGAACAGAGAGAGGGGCGGAAGAGGAGAGCAGGGGAGGACCCTCTGGCTTACCAATACACCACATTTTGGACAACTTTATTTACTGAGCTTTACTGAGCCAGCCTCCAGCATTCTTCTTCAGAGAGCTATAAAACCACCATCTGGACGTATTCTTCCCTGAAAACTTAAAGATGAATTTAAGATACTGAGCTTTACGTTTTATTAGGCCTTCTCGCAATGTTGTAGTGGAAGATGAACATCTTGCAAAAGTTATTCCGGCATTCTGAGGCTCTTCGCCACCTAAGTCCAAATTTCCTTCCTCTTCTTCTGAACTGTTATGGAGCAGAAGAACATCTTTGCTCTCTGCTTGATTGAACTGCAGATTCAACTGAGCTCATTTCTCCAAAGCTTTCATGTATGAAATTAATGCCTAAGCGATTTAGAGAATCTCTGTACCATGGCCCTCCGTCAGGGATTATTTCAACTTCGCACATCTCCAAAACCTCCTTTAAATAGTTTCATTTATAGCTAATTCTGCCATTTCTTTCCCATTATAATCAGGATTATTCTTGAATTTCTCCATCCATGAACACTTTTCCAGGATTATAGATGTCCTACTGAAGCTTAAGAAAATGTACATATTGCTGCAAGTTTTATCTCCAATAGTGCTTTGTTCCTTTCAAAGAGGTCTGCTAAATCCGCCGTCACCATAAAAAGAAGTGGATAATTGACCAATCATTTTCTTCTTATGTTTTCATCTTTATTCTGTGCTTATTCGGACACGTCGTGATAGGGCATCTAAAGCCGATGGCGTATAACGGTCTGCGGACATACGAAGTTTCCCGAAGGGAAATTTGGAAGAAGCGTTGCGAAGCCATATGTCCGCAGTTAGGCGACGTTGCAGGTAATGAAAATATACATTCATTTCACCTCCGTTTCTACCAACTGAGCCCGTCTGTCTCAGGAATTTTTGGATAGTTAACTATAATTTGAGAGCCAATCATTTGCTTAATCGTTTTCTCGATCTGAAGTTGCATCTTATATCTCCTTCCAATAAGCTTGATAATTCTTTTTTTTTACTAAATTTTTTAATTCAGATTTATTTTTAAATAATGTTATAGATGTGTAACGATATACGGACTCAATTTTATCTTGAAGTCTTTTTTCGCGTTCACATTCCTTTTGAAAGAAAAGTGTGAATCTCATAATTAAGCGCATGTATGAATTCTTTCTCTACATGCTTACTGTATTTGGAACCAAGAAGAACTATGACTATATCGCAATCACTGCATGAGGTGATCTGAAACTATGTCCAACTCAGAACTCCTCCCATAAACTGGATGCATTAAAAGGTCTTTCCTTACCATCAACAACAGCTCTTTCATCATCTAAGTCCCCTCTCCATGAGCAGCTTATGTAAGCAATGGGAAATCAATTGTCATATTCACACCCTCTTTATGAGATCATTCAGAATGTCCTTAAAAAATGGTTTTAACCTCTGCCTAATCTCTTCAAATCTTTTCTTGTGAGTGCCTTTGGAAGTTTTCATCCACAGAGCATACTCATATATCGCTTTTAAAAAGTCTGTGAGTTCTTTTTCCGTAATAATTTCAGAAGTATAAATGGAACTAATAGTCTCCAATCTCTCCCAATCCCTCCGGGAGATCATATTTTTGATGACCTGGAGAAGTGAAAAAAATGCCTTATTAAACACATCAACCGATGTTGATAGAGATAGAGATACAGCTTTTCCCAAATATTCAAACCCCTCTTTGTCAGAATTTTGTTCAAAGAAAATAGTAGCTATATTGACCAAAGTCTGTGTTGTTAAACCTGGGGCTTTTATCTCGATGAAAATCTTCAATGCCTGCTGATGATATTTGAGGGCTTTGTTCAGATCCCCTTTATCACTATAAACCAGACCTATGTTTCCTAAGTCAGAAGCTTCTCCCAGTTTGTAACCTATATCTCTGTGGATCTTCAATGCTTGCTGAAAATATTTGAGGGCTTTGTTCAGATCCCCTTTTTTACTATAAACCAGACCTATATTTCCTAAAGCTGAAGCTTCTCCCAGTTTGTAACCTATATCTCTGTCGATTTTCAATGCTTGCTGAAAATATTTGAGGGCTTTGTTCAGATCCCCTTTATCACTATAAACCAGACCTATATTTCCTAATTGGTTAGCTTCTCCCAGTTTGTGGCCTATATCTCTGTCGATTTTCAATGCTTGCTGAAAATATTTGAGGGCTTTGTTCAGATCCCCTTTATCACTATAAAC
>JAOQIN010000028.1 GCA_026134085.1 Candidatus Methanoxibalbensis ujae | reverse complement strand
TCTTTGCGTTCACTTCTTTCAGTTTTTCTCGCTCATCTTTCAGCTTTGGAAGCATAGATTGCACCTTGCGTTTTGAAGGCGTCTTCTTGCTCTCATTTATGATTGAAAGCAGCTATAGAGCCACCTGCATTGCTCCAGTATGAACAGCAACTTCTCTTTTTGCTTATCGGAAGGATACAGCCTGAACTTGTGAGTTATTGCTTTCACATTCTGCCTCTTTATAAATTGTCTGAGACATCCCCATGCCGCAGTAGCCAAAGATGCCCACAATTTCCCTTCAGCTCAGGTCTCAAACAGGAACTTTGCTGTCACCACTTAGACTACTTTGAATGCGCCGTGATGAAAAGCGTGGTCCGGGTTTATAACAATACTTAGTATGAGATTGCAATATCCTCATGAGGCTTCCTCAGATACTCCGCAACCAGGCTTCCTGTAGTGCACCATACGAAGTGTTGGTATAATACACGCAGCCCGCTGCACTCATCCAGTGCTCTTGCTTCACCGTCTCGGATATGGTCACCATATATTATCCACCCACCTCTCCCGCTCTACCAAAAGGCAGGAATGGCAGCAACATTAAATTCATCCCATCCTTTAGCTGTGTGAGAGAGTGAAACAGCGCGTGGTTGTGAGAGAGATGAGAGGGAACAGGAAAGCATATCTTGATGTGTCGGTGAGCGTATGTCCGCACTGCGGAGCTTTATATGCGGATGCGAGCTGGTATGTCATCACGCTCGGATCAGATGTTGAGTGTGGAACATGCGGAAATGATTTCAATCCCAAGAAGAGCCTGAGCGACCGGGTGTTGATTCAGTTTGATGTTGATGAGAACGGAAAAGTCTCGGCAGTCAGGATAGCGGATGTGCTGCTGTAGGCAGCTCAAAACCGCAATCTTTAAATAGAGGTGCGTGAGAGAGAGTGGAAGGAGGTGATGGAGGTGATTTTTCAATGAAGATGATTTTTTTTGTCATGCTTGCGGTTTTTGCTGTCGCATTAATCTTCGCATTTCCTTCAGTTTTTGCCGCCGAAGAAGGGGGAGCCGCTGAGGCTGCTATGGACAGAGGTCTCATAGCGTTGGGCACATCAATTTCAATCGTTGGTGCTGCGATAGGAGCCGGAATAGCGATCGCATCAACGGGACCGGCAGCAACAGGTGCAACTGCTGAGAAGCCTGAGTTGTTCGGTCGCGTGCTGATATTCGTTGCGCTCGCCGAAGCGATTGCGATATACGGGTTCCTGGTCGCGATATTCCTGTGGCTGAAGATCTGATCTGTTGCTGAAGATCTGATGATGAATGAGCGGCAGGCGGAAACTGCACGGAAATGTGTATATTTATGCCTTCCCATTTGCGCTTTTAATTTCTTCGCTCTCTTTCATCGGATTTTACACGGGATATCTGCTTGCAGATCGCATGGACATCTCATTTATCGCTCTTACAACACTTCTCACATTTGCAGGATTCGCAGCAGGCATCGCATTATCGGTTGTTCTCTCATCCCATCTCCAACACCAACTGCAAAATAAGTGACATCCTCACCCGGTGTGTGCATGCGCTTCTACAGGTGCATCTACAAAATCACCTGTCATCTTTTCTGTTGCTCTGTATCTGTCCCAATTTCTCCCGCTCAGTTCATCTCCCACCTGACGGAAGAATCCGCTCCGCCTCTTGGCGGGTTGTCTTATCACACTTATCACCTTTTCTTATCACCGTTGTTGAAGGAGGTAAAGGAAATGCGAGAGGTAGTGCGTGTGAAGGCGCCGAGCAGGCTGCATTTCTCACTTATAGATCTGAATGGTGAACTTGGAAGGGTGGATGGAGGTATTGGCGTTGCACTGGAAGAGCCGCACTTGGTGATTGAGGTCTCATCCGTCGCTGTATCATCGCCGCAGGACTATGGTGATTTAGTTGAGCGCGTTAAGGAGAAATTGGGTTTGAAATCCGCATATGAGGTTCGTGTCATAAGGGATCTGCCGTCTCATGTGGGCTTGGGTTCAAAGACGCAGCTTGCACTGAGCATTGCGAAGGGGATTTCCACGCTTGAACACCTGGACATAAGCACGAGGGATCTCGCGAGAATAGTGGGAAGAGGGGGAACATCGGGAATAGGCGTTGCTGCGTTTGAAGGAGGTGGATTCATACTTGATGCAGGTCATCGTTTCCGCAGCCGATGCGCCGATGGGGAATTATCTGCGTCTGATGTTGAATCTGCGTCTGATGTTAAAACAGATTTTCTTCCTTCGTCTGCATCAAATGTGTCGCCACCGCCCGTTCTGTTCCAGCATCCGCTGCCTGATGACTGGTTTTTTGTTGTTGTAACTCCCTTTGTGGGTGAAGGTGCGCACGGAGCGCGTGAGGTTGAGATATTTCGCAGGTATTGCCCAATACGGGGCGAGGATGTCGGCGAGATATGCAGGATTGTCCTCATGCGCATACTTCCCGCTATCGTTGAGAAGGACATTGAGACATTCGCATCAGGCCTCACAATGCTTCAACATGTGGGATTCAAGCGGATTGAGGTGGAGATCCAACATGAGGTGGTGAGAAAGCTTTTCTCATTTTTTGAGAAAAACGATGCTGCGCTCGGTTACGGAATGTCATCATTCGGACCAACGACATATGCGGTTGTTGAACGTGAAAATATGGCAAAGGAGCTTGCTGCTGACACCCGTGAATTCCTTTATGAACTTGGCGTGCGGGCATCTGTAAAAATCTCCAACACCAACAACAGAGGCGCGGAGGTGGAGGTGATCCGGCACTCCGCAGCATCATCCTGAACACGCCAACTTAAACTCTCTGAGTCTTCCTTTGACACGCCACAATCGTGTTCTGCCCAGCCTTATCACAACCTCATCCTCCCTTACGGGCGTCAGCACGACTGCAACACCGCTCCTCCTGTCAACCCTCCGCAGAACGCCAATGCCCATCGCCTCCTTTTCACAATAGGCCGCTGCGCCTACTGCTGAGTCCGTCGCATGATCGGCTCCCACTTCTGATGCTTCCTTTACCGCCCCGGATGGAGCAGCGAAAAAACCGCATATCACGCCCTCGTCGGCCTCAGATGGTGTTCTCTCAAAGGATGAGATTGGGAAAAGGCGATTTCGCGCATCTCTGAAATATCTGTTGAATGCGATCTCCCTCAACCTTCGCCTGTACCATCTGGCCTTTCTCCGCACATTCTCAGACGCTTTCAATCGCAAAATGTGCCCGGCACGCTCGCCGGCGTCAATGTCAATGTCAATGTCAATGTCAATGTCGTGCCGCTGCGGTAATGAGCTGTCGCTCAGCGACGATGAAGGCGACGATGAAGGCAACAATGAAGGCGACGATGAAACAGTAGGCGACGCAGCCGAAAACGATGCTGACAGCACGACATCCACAACATCCTCGGCGTTTGATGATGAGCTGCAGAGGCGATGCGGGAAGTGGTTGAGCAGCGAATCTATGAGCGGTTGAAGTTCATTTTCGCGCTCAATTGCAACTATGAAAGAAGGCTTTGTGTGCATTATCTCCTTTATTTTGAATTCAACAGCGTGCTTTCCTGACACCCATCCTGTTGAATCAACAATAATAACATCGGCGCCGAGCTCTTTTGCCTTTTTGACGCCTGATACTGTTCCGCATATACTTTCACGGATGCAGTTCATGGGAGATGTGCTTCCCACAAAGAAAATACAGCACAGCGGAACCTCATGCAGGAATCGCACGCTCCTCCTAAGAATTCCAACTCCGACGCAGCACGGTGGTCCTATGTCGCTCTGCCCTATGTCGGCATCCACAACAGCCACCCTGAAACCTCTCATGAAGAAAGCATTCGCAAGTTTTGTTGTCATGTGTGTCTTGCCGACATCCACCGCACCAAGCATGAATATGGTGTGTTGTGCTGGCATATGCTTTGCACGCTCATCAGCATATGCAGCTGCGCTGCAAGCGTTCTCGCATCCGGTCTCGCCTCCAGTGAATGCGGCTGGGATAATGATATATTGACTCATAATTAATCATAAGCATAAGAATAAGAGAAGGAAAAGAGAGGGAAAAAAGAAAAGAAAAAGAAGAGAGGGAGTTTACCGGAGCAGTGGCAGGAGGTGAATTTATATGAAGAGGAAGGAGAAGGAGGAGGTTTTGAGGAGATGTGCGGAGATGCTTGAGCGCATAATGAACGATGTGACCGTGCCTCGCAACATACGCAAATCTGCTGAATCGCTCAAGGAAGAGCTTTTGAATGGAGAGGGCTCAATAGCGATGAGAGCGACATCCGCGATATCAGCGTTGGAAGAGCTCACAAGCGATCCCAACATGCCATCGCATGCGAGAACAATTGTCTGGAGCATTGTCGGTCAGCTTGAGACGATTTCCGTTGAGGAATGACTGAGGAATGATAGTTCTCGGCATTGCCGGAAAGCCGAATGTGGGAAAATCAACTTTCTTCATGGCTTCAACACTCGCACCTGCCGAAATCGCACCTTATCCATTCACGACAATATCACCAAACATAGGCATTGCGCATGTCCGTGTCAGATGTGCATGCTGCGATATCAGGGAGGGATCCTCAGATCACTGCGGTTCCTGCATTGATGGCAATCGGTTCATACCTGTTCAGCTTATAGATGTGGCAGGTCTCGTAAAAGGTGCGCATGAGGGTCGTGGACTGGGTAACGAGTTTCTCGATGACCTCAGGAGGGCGGAAGTCATTATTCATGTTGTTGATGCATCAGGCAGCACGGATGCAGATGGAAATCCCGTGGGAGCGGGGGAGCATGATCCCGTTGAGGACATAATCTCCTTTGAGAAAGAGTTCAAGCTGTGGATACTGAACATATTGAAAAGGAACTGGCGAAAAATTGAGAGGAAAGCATCGCTTGAGAACACAGACATTGAACCTCTCATAGCCGAACAGCTGGCAGGCGTGGGAGTGAGCGAAGTGGATGTGAAGGTGGCGATTTCCCGTGCGGGCATCTCCGATAAACAGGCGGAGAACTGGAGTGATGATGAAATTGAAAGCCTCGCACATCACATACTGCATGTCAGCAAGCGAATGGTAATCGCAGCAAACAAGGCGGATATTGCACCCGATGAGAACATCGAAAGGATTCGCTCATTCGTGAGCGGTGAGCTCGCCCGTGACACTGATATCGCGGTGATACCATGCTCCGCGGAGGCTGAGCTCGCATTGCGGCGGGCATCTGAGAGGGGAATTGTGAGGTATCTGCCGGGAGATGAGGATTTTGAGATAATCGGTGAACTGACAGAAGAGCAGCGCAAAGCACTTATGAAGATAAGAGAGTTCATGCATAAAAACGGCGGAACTGGTGTTCAGAAGATAATAAATTATGCTGTTCTCAACATTCTCCACTATATTGTTGTATATCCTGTTGAGGATGAGCACAAATTCAGCGATTCCTCAGGCAGAATACTTCCTGATGCTTTCCTCATGAAAAAAGGGAGCACAGCAAGGGATCTTGCTTTCGCCGTTCACACAGACATAGGAAAAGGATTTCTGTTTGCAGTTGATGCACGCACAAAACGAAGGCTCGGCGAGCGATATGAGCTCAAAGATGGAGACATCATAAAAATAGTGCACTCATCGCGTTCATCATAGCTCTCCGCTCCTCCGCTCAGAACACGCTGCCCACCTCTGCTTCAGGCAGTATTTTGAGGAGGTAACCCTCAAAAGCGGATTTTTTTATTGTGCAGATGTCCCGTATGCGTTTCCTGCCGACTTCAACATCTGCGAGCTCAGATGCATATTCATCGCCTATACGCACGCGGAGCCCATCAAGATGAATGACTATGGGCAGCTCTTCTGATGTGTCAAGCGGAATTCTCGCCTCTATCATCTCCTTTATGAACATTGGCGGTGCTGAGAGTGTGTCCTCTTCTATTTCCCGTTTTTTCACATCAAGCGCTTCATTCAACCGATCAACCACTTCCCCCAGCTTTTCTATCTCCGATTTTCTCCGCATTCTGTCAGTGCGCCTGCCTATACCTCCCACATAATTGCGGACGCCTTCAACCTCAGGAGGCCCTCCTATGATCACATAGGGTATGTCAAGCGGCTCACAGAGTTTCTCCGCTTTCTCACGGATGCATTCTGCGAAGTTTCCGAAGAAGAAGACAGCAGCATCGCATTCCTCTATCATCTCACGCTCCTTGAGGGCCATCTGTGAGATTCGCTTTCCGACACCCCGTGAGAGCCCCATAACATTTGTGACTGCACCCTCCCTCCTCAGGAATTCCGCGATATCGCATACCGGATGGACAAGATGATGTTTTCCGAGAGAGGGAGATACAACCATTATCTCCGTGCCGGCAAGAGAGAGGTCACGCAGCTTCCCGCCAAGCGAGTTCACCATGTCTCTCACAAGTCTCTCCTCATCCGCGGGGAAAGCAAGGTGCATCATCACATCCGACTGCATGGTCATTTCCTGAACAACAAATCCTCCTATGTCCTGAATCAGCTCCTTCAACTCTCTGAATCTGTAAACTCCACCCTCAAACAACATTATTTTGAACATTATCAACTTCCTCCCTCTTTTCTTTTTCTTTTGTTTTTCTTTTGTTTTCTTTTATCATTTAATTATCTCCTCAAATTATCTCCTCATATTCCTCGGTAGGTATGTCCTCCGCATGTTCAGCGGCATGTTCAGCGGCATGTTCAGCGGTCAACATCGCTCGCGATATCAATTGCCTTTCTCTTCCACTCATCGGTTATCGGATTTTCAGATGCGATGAGCGTGATCGTGTTTTCTGATTTGATCGGCTGTCTTATGCGTGCGCCCTCAGGAATTATCCTGTTCAGTCCGTCCATTATTCTCTCAGCCAGATCCTCCTTGAAATCATACACGACAAACTCCTTCATCATCTCAATCTCCTCATCACTCAGATCATATCCTATCTCAAGGCGACTTATCTGCCACACCCTATCACCATATTTCGCCCAGAGCAGCGATAGAAGACGAGGTGCATGTTTCTCGTCACGAATATGCATCTTGTCCTTGCCGAAATCAACAATATCAGTCACTCTCACGGGCTTTGGAACATTGCCTATCTTGAGCGATACTATGAAAACACTTTCCCTCGGATTGCAGTACATCTTCGTGTATTTTATGCTCGTCCTGACGCCTATGTCCCTCAATATCTCAGAGCAGAGTTTCTTGTAGGATTCCCTGCCAAATTCCTCAGCTCCTTCAACCTCAACCTCAACCTCCATCCCAACTTACATTTCTTCCTTCAAATATATGAATTATATGTTGAATCTGCTGCCTGCTGGCTCAGCCTGCTCGCTGTTTGTTTTGCTTTCTCTGCAACTTCAACCGCATTCCCATAACGCATCCTCCTCCCTGAACGCCACCTATCGGATTTTCCGGCGTGCCGAACTGATGCATGCACCTTCCAAGCACGGCAGCACCGCGTGCCAGACCGTCATCCGCGAAGACAACTTCCTCATCCATCTTCCTGCCAAAAAGCGTGCTGAGCCTGTCAAGAACGATAAAAGGCTTATCTCCCGTTATCCCCGCCCTTCCCGTTATTCCTATCTTCATGTTCTTCAAGAGGAGTCCCTCCTCAATCGCAACCTCCACAAGCCTCTCCACAATAAATGCAGAAAGTTCATCAACAACCGCGCTTATATAATGTTCACCATCGTTCCTCGCTATCTCCTCACCTATTTCGGCAATTTTAGGCAGATCCGAGCAATTATATCCCGCATCAACTCCTATAAGCACCACATTATTTTTCTGTGCTGCACCTGGATTGACGGGGACTCCGCCCACACGATCTCTGTTGCTGACTTTTCCTATGAAGATGTGCTCCATTATCTCATCAACATGATCACGGACGACTTTCCTGTTCACTCTTTTGAGCAATCTCCGTCTTCTGCCTTCCTGGAAATCAAGCATTGTTGGATATTCCTCACTCACCACGCCTGACACGAGAGCATCAGGAATTGCGCCTGCAAGACCGCAGAATGAGCCTATGACGCGTCCGTAGGGCAGTTCATCATCAGTTATACGACCTGCGAGTGTTGTGCCGAAGTCCAGTGAGAGAACAGGGTTCCTGAAATCCACATCCACCCATTTTGCAGCCTCCTTCATTCCTGCTGTGACGAGCTCGCCCTCCATCTCATTTCCGACTATTGGCTCTCCTGAAGGAGGAAGGTTTCCAGCGACAGCGCCGTCAAAATATGTTCTGTCCATTTTTGAGAAAGGTCTCAGTTCTTCGGGTATGTTATCAACGGTCATAGGCGATACCATTTTGCGAGGAGGAACACCTGCGAGCATGCAGCCCTTTGCGAGTGCCTGAATCACTCCTGCTACCTCCTCCACCTTTGAGAAGCAAGCAGTCACGCCTGTTGAGCGCACAACGAAATGCAGGTCTGCGATGCTTATTCCGGCTTCATGCGTGCATTCCTCAAGTGTCCTCCTCACATGCTCCGCGATAGAGCGCTCTGAGAGCTTGACATTGCTCAAAGTGTGACAGAACGCATCATCGGGTGATAGAGCCTCCCTTGTCATTCTGACAGCCTTGTTCAGCACATATGTCCTCCCGCTTTTAATGTCAGTGGCTGTGAGTATCGCCTTCGTCGTGCTGTTTCCGAGTTCAACTGATGCAACTATGAATATCGGACGGAATGAGAGGTCCCCTCTTGAAAGCCTCAATATATAATGCAAGTCGCTGTAGCTCACACGCTGCGGCTTCAATATCCTGGGATTGTGCCTCTTTCCAATCATTTTCTTATATCGCTCCGATTTCCCATATCGCTCCGAACATCCTCCCGGATGAACATTCTCCCATCAATAATTTCTTATGAAAGCAAAAATAGAAAGATTTTTATATGTTATGTGTAAATGGTGTTGCATGCCGTTTGAGATACTGTTCGGACTGCTTCTGCTGATAGCGTTTCTGGCGTTCGTAGCATGCTTCTTCGAAGATGCGGAGTCTGACTGTGGTTCGCAGAGCAATCCGAACTCGCAGGTGCAGCTCGCAGCTCAGATCGGATATGTGCATCGCTTCTTCAACAAAGCAATCTCAGGTGAGCCTCTTTCAAACTGCATGTATGCGACGACCGCATGCACCGTCACCTGGGTGCTTCTCCGTCAGTTTGAGCCGATGTTCCCCGCAGAGAAGTGGAAGGCTGCAATACTTGCGATTCCTCTCGGCGTTCTCGCAGGTGAAATATTTCATCTCATATTCGCAACGACCGCTCATCTCGGCAGAACTTCAGGACAGAGCAGATTCCAACAGCCGCTATACCTGGATGTCTTCTACGGTCATCTGGTCCCAATAATGACACATGGCTTCATGACGACATTTTGCATCACCGGCATCGCATACCTTCAAGCAAACCTTGGGACGCTTTCAGGCATTCCTGAGTTGAATCATCCTTTCCCGCTTCCTCTGCTCGGATTCATCTGGGGCATCACCGTCGGAAGCATAGGCTCTTCAACAGGCGACATCCATTACGGCACGGAAAGAATATTTCAGGACCGTCCGTTTGGTGAGGGCAAGCGAGTTGTCTATCATGGGATGATCACAAGGTATGCGGACTGCGGCATCAGAACGCAGAAGGACATCGTCGCCTTCTGCATAAAATACGGATGTCCCCTCACTGGAATGACATTCGGCATGATCATCCTCTTTGAGAACTGGCGAACCGTGCTCGGCATGCTCGGCGGCGGTTACCTCACGGCAGGTTCTGCTGCTGGAGCTGCGGCTGCAGCGATAGGCATCGTTATCGGTCTCGTCATCGGGATAGCGCTGATCCTCGGGAACTTGTATCTTGTGAGGTGGGCGCGTAAGCGGTATGGGCCTTTTGTAGGCGAGTGATCATGGAGGTGTGAGAGAAATGGATCCGATAACTGCGTTGCTGATATTGGTGTGTGTGATTGTAGGGGGACTTCTCGCATCTCTCGGCGTTCACATGATTCCAGTCGGAGGCGCTCCGGCGGCGATGGGCACCGCAACAGGCATTGCAACAGGCACCGTTCAGCTCATGTTCGGCGCTGCTCTCACAGGCCTTTTCACAGCATCCACGGTGGCGACTTTTTTTGAGACGCCTTCTCCGCTTGCTTTAGTTCTTGTCGCTCTTTCTGGTGCGGTGGGTGCGATGCTGATGATGAGTTTCACGATGCTCTTCGCAAACATGCTCTATGTGTTCGGTGCGGGTGTCGTTCCCGTCTCCGGGCGTGTTGAGGTTGACCCGATCACGAAGGAGCCGCAAACACCTTACAAGACACCTCAGACAGACGGGCATGGCGTTCCGAATGTGAGCTACATTTCGGGATGGATTGGTGCGTTCTTGGGAGGCTTCGGTGGCGCTCTCATGTATTTCGTGCTGAAAAACTACGCATTCCCCGCATCTCTCTTCCCAGAGCTCGGAGCAGTGGATGCTGAGATGATTTCAGCCGCTGCTGCTGGAATTGCAGCCGCAGGCATATTCGTGGCGAATGCCATTCTTTCCGCTTACAACATCGGCGGAACAATTGAGGGCTTCCACGACCCGAAGTTCAAGCGGCTGCCCAAGGCTCTCATCTCCTGTGCTGTCGTTTCAGCGCTCTGCGGACTCTGTGTCATCATAGCGTCTTGGGGTCTGATGGGAGGTGGTGTCTGAATGACCGTTCCGACTGCGCCTGTGGAGGAGGAAGAGAAGAAGCCTGAGAAGGGTTGGCCTCCAACTGAGACGAAATTGGGCATAATTGCGGCAGTTCTCGGCATCATAATGACAATACTGCCCTTTATGCCCTCGTTCGTCAAAGCCATCGGTCTCACTTTCGTGCTTGTTTGGGGGGCTGACTCCGTTCGCAAGACTTCTCGCTATGGTCTCGGCACTGGCGTCCCATCAATAGGAGTCCTCGCAGTCGGCTACGGCGTCATCGGCGCAATCGCAGGAATGGGCATCGCAAAGGTCGGCGGAGATTTCACAATAGGCGGTGTTGAGGTGCTGAATGTAGGCGTTCTCGGCGGTGTTGCGATTGCTGCGCTCATCGGATACATTTCAGGCATATTCTCGAACAGTGAGAAGTTCATTTCAATGAAAATCCCGGGATTGGAGCGAGGCATGACCGAGCTGGGTGTTGCAGGGACGCTTGCATTCCTGCTTGAGAGTTCAATGGTCGCAGGGACTCTGAAGCTTGACGCTGTTCTGGAGGATGTGTTCCTCAGCGGTGCAATAGCATTCATGTTCGTTATGTCTGCGATAGGCATGTTCCACCCGTTCAACGCATGTCTGGGTCCTGATGAGGACAGAGGTCGCACATTGCTCCTCTCCTTTGAGATTTCAGGGCTGATTTGCATCATTCTCGGCATCGTCTCAATCGCTCTCGGAGCTGAATGGCTCGGCTCCTCCTCGCTAGGTCTTCTGAATGCGGCTCTGCTCATACTCTACGGCATCGTCGTCTGGGTCGTTTTCTATGCGAAGTTCGTGCGCCGCTCGTTTGAGGCATCTTACGAGGTCGTCGGCACGGGTCTCATAAAAACGGTGAAGTGATCGAGTTGAGGGAGAGATGAGGGAGAGAGCGCATTGAGAAGAGAGGAGAAGAGGTGTGAGAAAAATGGGCGTGATTGTTCTGAACGAGGAACTGGGCATTGTCTTTGACACAGATTCAATGAAGATAGGAGAGGCAAGACCCGGCTTCTACAAGATAAATCTATCGCCGATAGAGGAGCAGATAAATGTGCTTGAGACTGCTGTTGAAGACCTGTTCAACTGCCTTGACCCGACGACGAGCTTTACGATGGCGCAGCCGAACAGAGAAGGTGCATTGAGCAAGGCTGGCTTCTTAACGATGTTCTGGGTCGGTCTCATATTTGGCTTGCTTTTCATAGCAATAATGCTGTTCGGCATGGGAGGTGGTGCGTGATGCCTGAGAAGATTGAGGTTCCCTCTGGATGGCCTTTCGTGACGGGCGATTATGAGGTCGGTGACCCGCAGAGCTGTGTGGCTTTGTCATCCACCGGAAGTCATTTCAAACTCGCTGATTTTCCGGGCGTCGCCATTGTGGGCTCTGACAAGACGGAGAACATCGGAATTGAAAAGATCATAGCGAACATAATATCAAACCCAAATATTCGCTTCCTGATTGTTGCAGGTGCGGAAGTTCCCGGTCACATCTCGGGAGGCAGTCTCGTCGCACTGTGGAAAAACGGCATAGACCCCTCAACCAAGAAAATCATCGGGTCAAAAGGTGCGATCCCCTTCATAGAGAATCTTCCGGCGGAGGCAGTTGAGCGGTTCAGGAAGCAGGTTGAGGTCATAGACATGATAGGCGTGGAGGACCCCGCAACGATCAATGCGAAGATTGAGGAGTTGAAGGCGAGAGACCCTGGAGCATATCCGGAGGAGCCGATGATTGTGAAGCTCGGCGGTGAGGAGGAGGCTGCCGCTGTTGCGCTTGAAGTGCCTTTGGCGATGCCCGCAGAACCCTACATGGGCATTATCTCAGATGCAACTGAGAGCATAAGATACAAAGCACAGCTGATCGCGAGAGACCACAAACTCACCTCGGGCATATCCAAAAACGCAATCATCGGCACAGTCGCAGGGCTGATATTCGCGGCTCTCGTCTCTCTGCCGTTCTTGCTTTGGGGATAATGAGACTTGCTTTGAGGATAATGGGAGAAAAATAGGTGAAAGGAATGAGAGGTGATATGAATGCCACCACAGCGAGTTGAGCAGCAGACGCCTGAAACTGCTGTAATCACCGCAAAAATTGAAGACATGCGCAAAATGATAACGCTCATCGGTCGTGAGTCAAGGTTCGGAGCTGGTCTATGGGTTGGATTCGTGAAAGGTCTCGCAATCGGCATATTCGTCAGCATGGTCCTCGTCGGCATTAAACTCGTCCTGCTCGCTTTGAGAGCAGGAAAGTGAGAGAGAGAAGAGAAGAGAGGAGAAGAGAAGAAGAGGAAGAAAAAAGGAGTGAGTGAAGATGGCGGAGGATAAAGGGAAGGAGGAAGCGGTGGAGAAGGGGGAGGAAGTGGCGATTCCGATAGCGATGACGCCACCAGAATACAGGAAGCTGATTGATCGGTTGAAGGCGATGGACGAGAAGGTGGAGTTCGTCATGGGAGAGCTGAGCCAGCGACAGGGCGAGAAAATAGGGTTCACGATAGGCATCCTCTACGGTCTAATCGTCGGAACGCTCCTGTATGTGCTTTTCCTTCTTTGAAACAGAAGGAGAAGGGAGGAAGAGGGAGGGGAGAAATATTGTGGAGAAATTTGAATGGGGTGATGCATCGTGTATCTCTTTGACAGGAAGCAGGATGTGTATGAGATAGCGGGTGTGAAAATAGGAGGTCAGCCAGGTGAATATGCGACTGTTCTCGCAGGCACGATATTTTACGCGAAGCACTACATCGTTGAGGACGCAGATAAGGGCATATTCGACAAGAAGGAAGCGGAGAGACTGATAAAGATGCAGGAGGAGATGTCAGATATCACAGGAAATCCGATAATGGTTCAGATATTCTCTGAATCACCTGAGGCAATGGAGAAGGAGATAGAGTTCTGTGCGGATATAAGCGATGACCCATTCCTCATAGATTCAACAGTTGCTGAGGCGAAAATTGCAGGCATGAAATACTGTGATGAGGTGGGTCTCGCGGACAGGGCAATATACAACTCAATAAATGTGTCATGCTCAAAGGAGGAGCTTGAGGAGATAAAGAACTCCAAGATGAGCGCGGCAATCCTTCTCGGTTTCAATCCAAAAGACTCAACAGTCGCTGGAAAGATGGATCTCATGGAGACTGGCGCAGGAACTTTTGAAAAGGGTATGCTTCATCTCGCCCGCGAGGACCTCGGCATCACAAAGCCGCTTTTTGATCCAGCAACACTGCCCATAGGAGCTGGCTGCGGTTCATCCTGCCTGTCAGGTTTCGCAGTGAAAGCAAAATACGGAATTCCAGTCGGTCTCGGCATTCACAACGCCCCATCCGCATGGACATGGCTCAAAAAATACAGGAAGGCTCATGCGAAAAAGACGGAGAAAGGCTGGGAGGGTATCGGCGCTGAAGTTTTTCATCTGTGCGATGTTGGCTCAAACATAATTCCAATACTGCTTGGTCAGGATTACGTCCTCTACGGCCCAATAGAAAACGCACCGCTTGTCTTTCCGCTTTGCGGCATGATAGATATGATAGTGGCTGAAGCAGCTCAAAGTGAGCACGGCTTGCAGACGAACGAGCCGCATCCATACTTCAAAATGTCGGAATAGGCTCCCTTTTTCATTTTTTATTATTTTGTTTTTGAGTTTATTTATTTTATTACTAATTAGGCGTGAATATTATAATGTCATGCCATATTGTCTTGCTGAAAGCACGCAGCTGAGAAGGAGGAGAATGGCCGGGTTTGGCTTGATTATAGGAGGGGTTATATACATAACAAAATACAATGATAAAACATGCGTCTGATGATTCCGCATCCCGGGCATTTTGATGCCCTTAAGGAAATTTTGCGTGTTGTTGAGAATGAGAATCTGAAAGATGTGCATGAAGTTTTCATGAGCGGACCTCCAGAAATAATGGGAAGTGGTCGTGCCGCGCTGCACGCAGCGTTGATATCGGAGATAAAGGAGCAGACTGCGTTCGCACATCAGTATGACATCAGGATGAATATAATTGTGAATCCATCATGCCTTGGCGGCTATCATCTGACATATGCGGGATACAACATGCTGCGCTGGTACTTCAACGAGTTGAACAGGGCGGAAGTTGATGCTGTAACTGTTGCTGAGCCCTATCTTGTTGAGATGCTGCGGGAATATCCCATGGAGATTGTGGTGAGCTGCGTGTCTCATGTCGATTCACCGCAGAAAGCTGTTTTCTATGAGATGCTCGGCGCGGACGCCATCACTGTTGACACAAACATAAACAGAGATTTTGATGTGCTCAGAGCGATAAAAAGAGTGTCACACTGCAGAATTCGTGTGATTGTAAATGAAGGTTGCATATACAAATGTCCTTTCAGATATGCGCATTTCAATCTTTTCTCCCATGTTACTGCGAGCAGGTCCCCTCTTGCAGAAGGAAGACCGGACATATTCAGCGATTATTATTTTGACAGATGTATCTCCTTGAGAGTGCGGGACCCCTCACAAATAATAAAATCGCCGTGGATAAGACCTGAAGACCTGAATCATTATGAGGAAATAGGCATAGAGGACTTCAAGATAGCGGGAAGAGCAAACACAGTCGCATGGATTCTGAATGCGGTTCGTGCATACGCTTCTCGCGAATATGATGGAAATCTCATTGAAATCCTTGACTGCCCGGCAGAGCTGAAATACATATTTTATGTGGACAACAACGCACTTGAGGGATGCATGGAGAAGTGGAAAAAATGCAATAAGATGTGCAATGAATGCGGATACTGCGCTGATATAACGAAAAAAGTGCTGAAACTGATAGAAAAGTGAAAGGAAAATGTCATCCCTGTCCGGGCGGCAAGAAAAAAGGAAGGATAAAAAAGGAAGGTGATAATAAAATGGAAAAGGAGGACATAAATGCTGGCAGGAGGCGTGTTGAGAACGAATTGAGGTCTCTGGTGGGCAGCATATTCGTGCCTGAGGCGAAGTTATTTGCTATGAGATGTGGATGTTACGGGTTTTATGCTGACATAAGAGGTCTTCGTGCGGATGATGTTGAGGCTTTCAGTGAAAAAATAAAAGAGGTCATGCGGCGGATAGGCGAGGATATGGGATTGAGGGCGGATTTCATATATGCGCGGAAATTGCCCGGTTCGGAGGAGGTTGTTGCACTGACTGCGAGGGAGTTGTGTGACAGCTGCCGCAGAGAGCTCGCATCTTCAAAATCCTCTCCACGACCTGACATAATAGTGCTGAAAAAAAGGCGCTGATCGCTCTGGCGCTTTGTTTTTGTTGGGCTGTGGGCCATGACATGACATCACTCATACTTCAGGCGGCCAGTTTTTATCGATCCAGTCAGGAATTCTTCCGCTGTCCTTCGGACCTACGAGGACTTTCCATCCTGTCTTCTCCTCTGTTTCGCCAGATATTCTCGCTGCGAGACCCGGAATGACAATCGTTCTGTGCTCTATCCTGCTGTCAACATATTGCTCAAGTGCATCCTTCACTTTATCCGCATTGAGCTGCCCTCCCGCGACTGCCGCCTCAACACCCAACCCATCTGTGTCGACGACGAGAAGATAAGAATCTATTTTATTTGAGCTTATATCGCTTTCAACAGTGTAATAAGTGAGTGCAAAGTTTGTTGTGAGGAATAAAGGCGAATTCCCATCCGGATTTCCTATTATGCGGAGCCCTGGCTCAACACTCACAGGTCTTCTGGGATCAGTATATATTGTTTCTACGAGTGTGCGCTCAACAATAAGCGAATGAGGCTGCAAACCGTGCAGTATCATTATATCCGCATATTTTATGATGAATATTGACGCTACAATTGCCTCCCAGTAAGATGCCTCAACAGGATCATCAAAGAAAAACCATGCTGTGAGTGGCACGCTCAGAAGGGGATATGCGATCTCCTTTCTCCCATCTGCGATTCCTGCCCTCCTTATCTTCACGAATTTCGTGAATGTGTCAGCGAGACCTTTTCCCATGGGATGAGTGCACGGATCAAGCACGATGTCCTCAACGCCAGCATTTGCAAATGTCACCGCAAGACTTGTGAGAACATCAAGAGACTGCGAGAAAAGAGCCACTGGAACTTCATACATCTTTGAGAGCTCCAGGAACGCACTCCAGGAGCGCTCAGTCGCCGCATATATGAGGGGTCTCCTCTCCGCCACATGCTTCAATCCTCTTTCAACAATTTTTGGATCAAATGAACAGAGAACAAGAGGCAGATCGGTGGTATCAGCAACTTTTTTCACGCATTCTTCAAACTTCTCAGGATCATTGCTCACAGAACGAACAGCAATACCGTTCAATCGCAGGAATTCACCGACATAAAACTTCTTCCAACTCTCTATCTTATGCACTCTCTCTCGCAGACTGTCCGCGTCAAGCGTGTCCCACACATCATAAAAAAGCGCCGTTCTGTTGAAAAATGTGAGTTCGTGCCTGTGAAGCACCTCTTCTCCGCCTATTTTGACCGCTTTATCACCCACACCTATCTCAACCTCTCTTATCTCAGGTGCGAGCATCTCCGCTATCTTCTCTCGCTGCTCAGCATACTCATCACTCATAAGCGGCGGACATTCCTCCAACTTCTTCTTTCGCTCTTTCAGGAGTGATGCAAAAGCCATGCATGTCATCTCGCCACATTCCCCGCAGTTCGTCTGCGGCAGATGACGATATATCTCCATCGGACTGCGCACTTTCATTGCTGTTCACGCTCCATTCCATTTCTCATCATCCTTCTTGATGTGCCGCTCGGCGGCTATGCGTATGTTATGTTTTTTATGTTTTAACCAATTAAGAAAAATAGAAGAGGAAACATTAAAGTGATGCTCATAGAGGAATTCACGCCTTTCTGGAATGTGAGTGAGCGAGATTTCAAGAGGAGACTGCAGGAGCGGCTGCTGAGGCGTCGTGAGCGCGGTGATGAGAGAGCTTCATTTGTTTTCGTTGCTGGATTTCCACCTGTTGGGAATCTTGTTCCATTCAATCTGAAGGAGCATATAGATGATTCCGTTGAAATAATGCGATTTTATTCGTATAACTTCCCTCCTGTCGTTGAGATGCATGATGATGTGTTTGAGATTCCTCACGATGAGCTCTGGTTCAGTGAGGAGAAGGGTCTTTTCATGTATGTGGGGAAGTATCCGGAGGTTGAATACATACCGAAAGCATCATATAAGCAGGCTGAGATCCTTGCAAAAACTGCGAGAGAGCTTTTCATAGAGGAACTCTACACCATAGGCGTGATTGTGCTGTTGCCTGAGGAGCGTGAGAGGATGGGTGATGCTGAGGCTTTCATCGCATCATTCAGCAGGAAATCAAAGGAAATTCCGCATGGAATAAGGAAAATGACGAGGCGTGAGATGGGAAGCTACACAATACTGCGAAAAACCGGACTGCTGCCCGGATTCGCATCAAAACTGAATATAGATAGCTATGCAATACTCGGCGTCGGAAGCCGCCCTAACGATGTGCGCGCATGCATCCGTGCACTCCGCGCATTCAAAAATCTCACAGACCTGAATATTGACATCAAAAATGTGGAGGAAGCGCTGGAGAAAAACGCAAAGATAATTGAGGAAAGACTGCACAGCACGCGCCCTCCCTCAACTTCCACAACTCAATCAACACAGCCGACAACCCATCAGCCCCCCTCCCCGCTCTACGGTGCTGACCTCTCACAACTGCTCTGATCTCACACATCACACCTCTCACCGCACACCTCAGCACACCTCACACAGACCTTGCACACCGCTTATCACACAAATATCCGGCATCCTGCCACACGAGCACTATTGGCGGCTTCTGGCGGCTGATGATCGTTTGAACCCGCTCTCAAGCTCCTTTCTGCTTATTTCTTTCTGCCTATTCACAGGCCGTGAGGGCATAAGGCATTTCCGTGCGCTGCAACTCATAACTCCCCTTTTTCCTCCAAAATTTGCGAAACAACCTCATCTCATTATCTGAGATACATTATATATTTTTTGCTGTCTGATCTCTCCATATCAAACTCAATTCATGAAGATTGAATTTATCTCAGCATAACTGGCTTGAGAAGTGCCTGCTTTCACGATGCTGTTTCAGCATTTTTTCATAATTTATGCGCTCAGCAGCGGCATGTTGAATGAGTTCAGCATCTGATAAAAAGGTATGAGTATCCCAAGCTCATCAGCGCTCTGTGGTGAATCAGATGAACGTGTTTTCTTCTCATCTGCGCTTTCAAAAGGCATATGGTGCATGTGAGGCATCCGGATTGTCGCCATTGGAGAGCCGGGATGCGATGAGTGAGCGGCGGGACGCTTTACTGCGTTTAATGTGTGCCGTGGGAACGAATTCAACACTTTTCAAAGCATCTCTCACGGAATTCGTAACGATTTCGGCAACCTCATTTTTGAGGCGAACATTCTCTTTTCACAGCCATCTGCATGAGTTCACTGCGAAGCGGTATACCGCCTTCCCCACGCGGACACCGAAGACAGCAACTATCGCATCAAGACACGCATATAAGTGCCGACTCATGTGCCTTGTCCTCATCTCATTGAGACCGCGGCAATGCTCGGCAGAGCTTCCCCCTGAATCTAAGTGTTCGCAGCGAGATCCTGTCTTATCCTTTGTCGCATGTCTCAGGAAAGCTGTCTCAACATCCTCAGACAGAATTCCGTCGGATATGCGTGTATTCAATGCCTCTCCCATCTCAATTACGATGTATTCGTTGAAGACTGCTCCCCTTCTCATCCATGCAGTATCATCATCAAGCACTTATTGCCATTTCTCAGCGATATCTCATGCATAAAGCAATATCTCATGCATAATATGGAGAATATGGAGAAGGAGTATTGTTGTGATTGGATGATGTGAACAGGGAGATGAGGAAAGATCACCTGTCACTGCAACATGGTATGCGATAAAACCACGCAGGGGACGAGGAAGCTGGAGAAAGATAAAGATTTATAAGTTTCACCGCAGTAAGATCTTGGATGCGATGCAATCATTTAAGAATGTTGTTGCTGCCATTCCTGCCTTCTGGCGGAGCAGGAGAGGTGGGTGTTTACATTATATTTATATAGCATCATCGTATTATTCATTGCTCGCTATGCGGGCCTGGGGTCGGGCAGACCCGAAGTGAAGCCCTTGACCGAGACAGGAAGGCTGAAAGAGCTGCCAGGTAAGCTCGGGTGGATGAAATGGGAACCGAACCTCGCTGAAGGAGATGCCCCTCACTTCACTGAGGTGAGGAGGTCACGTAAAATCAGATCCTACAGGTGTGAACAGGATTGCGGAGTCGTTGATGCCTGCGTCTGGCCACGGCGAGGTGTAGGGAGGATAAGAAAGGATAAAAGGAAGGAGGATGAGTGCGCGTGAGGGTTTATCATAAAAGAGGAGGGACGAGGGATCTGCCTGGATGGAGAGGGGCTCCTGTTCCGGCATGTCTCGGAGGAGATGAGCGTTCGCTGACATTCTGCTGCGATCCTCGTTCGCCGTTTGTGGGGATGCCTCTCAGCTGTCGGCGAGATGAGCTTTTGGAGGAGATAGGGCTTTCAAAGGAGGAGTTCGTGCGCATAAAAGATGATTTTTCAAAAGAGCACGGCTGGGATGACCCCAGGGTATGTTTCGGCTCTCTATCATACTGTTGCATGAAGAGGCATGGATGCATGTTCAGGGATGCCGTTCTGATGGAGCTCTACGGTGAAAACGCATATTACGAGTATTTCAGGCGGAAAAAAGAGCTCTCAGACCGCATACTTGAAGCAGCCAAGAAGTCCGAAAAGCGCATGCACTGAACGCTGTAAGACTCCTCTGGAATTCAATGCGAAGCTGTCAGAAACATCCATTATCTGATATTTGATCTTCTCAGGTGCTCGGACAGGCATTCCTCATCTCCGAAATAGAGATGCACATCCACAACATCAAGTGCGATGACGCTCGCATCTGTGCCCAGGATTTCGCTCAGGCTCGGTTTTGTCCTGCCATCATCGCCTGAGACAAGCTCTTTCACATAGAGACCTCCCTCACAGCGCACCTCCATCTCAAAAACAGTTTTATCCGATCGCTTTCCACAGGATTCGACTGTGACTCCATTCACAGCATCACCAGCACGCTCGGAGGCTGAAGTGGCCGGGAGATCAGCAATACGTGCAGCATTCAATATACGCGATATGCGCACATCCTTTACCTCGCGCACACGCACAGTATCAGCTCTGCGATGCACCACCCTTCTCGGCGTCCTCTGCTCTATTTTTCCCTTCAAACGCTGAACAGCTGCATCCAGACTCTCTTTATCAAAAGAGCCCTCGGCGCAGACAATTACACGATATGTCTTGTCACCCCTCGCATTTTTAACGCGCTCAACAAAATCATGCTCAACAAAACGAAGACAGAAGACCTCAACCTTGCCAGCACATCGCTCATTCACGCTTCTCTCCAGTTTCCGCAGGTCTATGCTGCGGCGACGAGGCACCCTGACCTCAGCCACAAATGGACGCCCATTTCCCAGCATCCTCGCATCTATGTCCTCACGACCGGCACCATGCATTATCATATCATCACATAAAAATGCATCTTTAAACACATCTTTTATGAGCTCCTCAACAGATTCAGCATACATTTTACCTGTGTAACCGCATCTCTCACATCCTTTGCCCCAGCATTTCTTACATGGCCATCTTGTTTGAGGAATTCCTCTTTTCAATTTGCGGTATCTCCCATACACAAATATCGGATTTACCTGTAACTCAACTTCATTTGTCCATAAATTCAGTATTATAACGATATCAGGTCTCCTGAAATCAGCTTTTTTTCCGGTGAGATGGGATATTCTCTTTCCAACCTCGCGGTTGAGTTCGGCTTTAAGAGGTTCCGCATACTCAGCGCCGGTGATATCCCATATCATCTCCTCGCTCTGTGCAATTGATCCGCTGATCTTTGTTCCCACGAGGAAGGAATTGAACTCATACTGCTGCAATGCAGACAACGCCTTCTGCACGAAATCATCCAGCCGCTCAAATATGCCGTTGCAGACATAGCATTCTCCGCTTTTTTCAGCCGCTTTTGCATCTGTGACATCGCATGTGACATCGCCGACATCGCCAGATCGCATGAGATGCCTCAATATGCGCCCTCTTTCCCTGTTTGAGATTCCGGAATATATCTTCGCAAACTGCCTGCCGAGACAGTTGTCGCATATGTGTCCCTCAAGCGCGTGCAGTATCTCCCGCGCCTTTTCCAGTATCTCAGGATCAGCGAATGTGTCCTTCAGCATCGCATCTCTTCCTCTTTTCAGATCCCCTTCCACAATATATCATAGAAGATGAGGAGTATAATTTTCATCTCAGCGTGATGTGAAACACAAGATTGCGGAGCGAGGCGGGAATGGAGATAAGGGAGGGCAGGACAAGGATACTTTCTCCGAAGGATGTGTTTTACAATCCGCACATGGAACTGTGCAGAGATATAGATGTCGCGTGTGTTTCGGCGTTCTGTTCTTTTTTCAACATGCGCTCGCTGAAGTGTGTGGATGCGCTTGCGGCGACGGGAGTTCGCGGCATTCGGATTGCATGTGAAGTTTTCACTGAGCGGAGCGATGGTTCGTGTGACTGCCATTTGGTCCTGAATGACAGGAGCAAGCGGGCATACGAGACGATCTGCGAAAACATACAGCTCAACAAGATAGATAACATGGCAACTGCGAGCAACGAAGATGCGAATGTGCTTCTCCACAGATTGAGGTTTGACATTGTTGATCTTGACCCTTTCGGCTCGCCTGTTCCATTTCTGAATGCTGCATGCCGCTCTGTCAGGCGTCTTCTTCTGGTTACCGCAACGGACACCGCACCCCTCTGCGGCGCTCACTCAGGCGGATTTCTGAAGTATGATGCGTTTCCGCTGCGCACTGAATATCATCGTGAAATGGCAACACGCATACTGCTCGGGAAGGTGTTTCGTGAGCTCCTCAAATACAGAAAACTGGCAGTTCCTCTGATATGCTACGCAAGGAGACATTTTGTAAGGCTCGTGCTGCATGTATCCCGTATCGGCGCAAAACTTGCAGAAAAGCATGCAATGCATGAACTTGGATTCATCGCACACTGCACATCATGTGGAAATCGCTTTTCAATCACGCTCTCCTCCTTCGTGGAGTCACATCATTCGGTTTCTTCGCATCACAGCTCAGAAGCGCTGGTGCCAAAATGTGATCCAAAATGTGATATCTGCGGCGAATCAATGAAGATAGGAGGTCCTCTGTTTCTGGGAGATGTCAAACATCGTGATTTCTGCGAGCATGTTCTTCGTGAGATCCTGCGAAGAAAAGAGCTTAAAAACAGAAAAAGCGCATCCAAGATCGTTGAGAGATGCAGGGATGAGATTGAAATTCCTTATTACTATGAGGTTCACGCATTATGCCGCTCGCTCAACATATCTCCGCCACCTCTCTCCGCGGTAATATCGTCTCTCCAAAACTCAGGTTTCAGGGCAAGCAGGACGCATTTCTCAGACACAGCATTCAAAACTGATGCAAATATACGCGAAATAAAGAACATACTCAGCGACTTTGCGCATGGCTGAGAACCAAAATAAAAAACGCATGAGTTCAAGGAGAGACGAGTTCTATAGCATCTGTGGGGCAGTGGTCCACGCACGCACGGCAGAATTCTGGAGGCTCAAATGCCCGCTTGCATCTTTTGGGATTCAGGAGCTTCACTTTCCCATCAACAACCAGCAGCACAAGCTCATCATTATATCTGCCACCTTTTCCATGAGCTATCTCATCGCCGAGCATCATGTTTTCTTCGCACACCGTCACACATATGCCACATCCGATGCACTTCTCCTCATCTATAAGCAGCCCTGTGATCTCTTTCTCGCCTTTCGGAAGCATACGGCGTAGATTCTCCAGATTCTCACGATATTCAGGCTCCAGAAGCAGTGGGCAATCCTCAGGTGACACTTCCCTCGCCACGAGCTTTGCGGCAAATCCCATGCACACCGTTCCGCATTTCCTGCAGTTTGTCTTGGGCAGCAGCCTATACACATCCAGCACGGAAACAGACATATCTGTTCATTGTATCGCAATATTATTTGCTGTTTTCAGTGTTTCAGTTTCTCTTTCCTTTTCCCGCTTTATTCAGTTATATTTGCCAGCGCTTCCCTCAACCTTTATCTTTATATATTTCAATGAATAAATATTCATAGGTGATGAGAGATGTGGTGGTGGCATCCCTGGTGGTGGGGACCGCCGTGGTGGGCAGCTCCGCCGTATGAGCCTTCGCTCAT
>JAOQIN010000027.1 GCA_026134085.1 Candidatus Methanoxibalbensis ujae | reverse complement strand
AGAAGATCTGTGGGGGAGAGCCTTTGCCTTTTTCTTTTAAAAGGCAGTCGGGTTTGAAGTCCTGGAGATTTCTTTCATGGCATGCTCTACTTGGCAGCTTCTATCATTATGGAGGGTTTTGGGATGCGCTCACATTCATATCTCACATTCATATATAATTCATATATATATTAAAAAACATATTTAAATATTAATAGAAAATCCTTTTCTGAAGAAGGTCAAACAGTTAATCTCAGTTGATTGGTTCAACGGGGCTTATCAACGGGACATATCATCATTTGAGGTTGTTATGTTGACATTGACAGCCTTCAAGCATTTACCGAAAGGCTTATATAGCCCCTCTCCCTTTGGATAGATGGGAGGTGATATAATGAGGAGTGTTGGAGGAATTGTGCTCGCTGCGATAATTGTGCTTTCAATATTTGCTGTGATAACGCCTTCCTCAATGGCGGGCGAGAATCCCCCCGCACCACAAGTGCAGCCGAACTCAACAATCAGAATATACGGCGACATCGCGCCGAAGGGGAATGCGCCTGAGAGATATATTGACTGGAGGCAGCCTTTTGATCCGACTGTGATTCCGAAGGACTCAGTGACATTCAATCCCGCGATAATGGAGTGGGACGGAGACAAATATCCGATGTCCGCGCAGTCAAAGAACATAGACCTCAAAACCTATCTGAGGATGTGGTATGAGCCATGCGGGCTATACTGGGGTCCACAGAAGGAGCACACATATCCGACGATAAACATGGAATACACATACATGCTTATAGATCATCAGGACAAGATGCCGTGGCATGGAGATGCAGGCAACACGACATTTGCGTTTCCAATATGCGAGATAGATGCGCAGCGCGGTCTCGGAGCATTTGAGAACAACCTCACCAACGGCTTTCCGGCGATTCCCAATCTTGTGAACCTGTCATATGTTGGTGGAACCGTGCCGTCACCTTATAACAAGACAGTCGATGGGATAATTGCGATACAGAAAAAATATTTCCTGGCGCCTGGTGAGGTTATCCAGTTCCTGGATCACAAATTGGAATACATAGGCACCGACATAAACGGGGATTTTGCAGTTGTCCGTGTGTGGTATGCGGGCAACACGGAGGATGATTCAGCGAAGATTGTGATATTGCCAAAGTCGCAGACGAAATACTTCAAGAGACATAATGAGATGAGTGATTCGTGGAGTCATGATTATCCGTGGTTTGCTCACTTTGAATTCAAACTGCAGGACACGCACTTCATAGCAGTTGATGTCGGCAGATATCTGTGGAACTCCGCAGTGTTCTATGTTGATGGCGTCAGATATGATGTCACTGCGGTTGAAGTGCTTGATGTGAACGGTGACACGACGGCGGACAAGTTCAAGTATATAACGATAAGGACGAAACTGCCCAAGGGCACTGGTGAGGTTATGGATGAGAGCGTTGTCACATCGCAATACATAGAGTGCATTGATGAGGGAGAGCTGATACCCGTGCTGCCGCCTTTCAACATGAATCATTCAATTGTTGACGACATAGACATACCGCTGTGGGCGCCGTTGAAGCACTTTGACAAGTGGCCTGAGGGAGATCCCAATGGAGAGGTCGGTCTTGAGTATTTCCCAGGTGCCGAGGCATACCTGACGATGCAGTATCCGCCGGCGCAGTGGCTGAAATTCTTCAGGGCTGTGCCGATAGACACTGATGATGATATGAATATGACAACGCCTATACCATCTGATCCTGAGCTCTGGGAGAACTATGGAGGCCCATTCTATCCGGGCGACGACCTGCCGCCGTATTGGGTGCTTGACGAGTGTGGTATGATACTGGATGCACCTGACAGCTACACAGTGTTTGATGCGGAGCACTGGATAGCGAACGATGTTGATGAGCGCATCATAGATGATGTTGAGCCGCTGGAGATATGGTATATAGCGGAGTCCGCGGAGGAGAGACTTTCAACGAACCTGCTTGAGAAGTTGAACGAGACTGGCATAGGAACGCCTTATCTGTATGAGAGCTGGACGAAGTTTGACATACAGACGCTTCCTGATCTGTACACTGAGTTTGTGCTGCCGTGCATTCCTGATCTGAATGTTACGACATACGGTGATCAAGAAAGCTTCAGTCAGATTTTGCATGGAGATTATCTGATAACGACCTCGCTCATCGCGCCGAACTCACTGCAGGACAGACCTTCAAGAGGTGGAGATCTCACGGGAGGAAGGGTTGCGTTCTCGTATGACCAGCGTGATGGCATGGATGGCATTGACATATACATAAATTCGTATCCGAAAGATCTCTCAAAGGATGTGACTGTGCGCATATACGGCGATGTGCATCCCGCAGCACCTGCCAGATATGATCACTGGGAGGAGCCGTTCAATCCGACAGTCATAAGAAAGGACTCCATCACATTTGATCCTGCAATACTGGAGTGGGACGGAGACAAATATCCGATGTCCGCGCAGTCAAAGAACATAGACCTCAAGGCTTATCTGAGGATGTGGTATGATCACTGCTATCACTTCCACAAGGAAGATCTGCCCGCGATCGTGACTGAGACGACATATATGCTCATAGATCGTCAGGACAAGATGCCTTGGCACGGCTCTGCGGATGACACATACTTCGCATTCCCGATTGCTGAGAATGAATCCACAGACCAGATAGGTCTCGAGCTGTTTGAGAACGAGCAAGGGACGCCGACAACGCCGAATCTGGTGAAAGTCACACTTGTGTCAACGAAGAATGATGAGCCAGTTGGCGACTATGGCAAGAGCGTGCACGGCAAGATAAGGATAGAGAAGAAGTATCTGCTTGAAGGCATGCTCAACCAGACCATCCAGTTCCTTGACTTCAAGGTGAAGTTCCTCGGCACAGATAACAACGGAACGACGGCAATTGTGGAGGTGTGCTATGCAGGAAACAAGGAAGATGACACATGTAAGCAGATTGAGATAAATCAGAGCGAGACCGTCTGGATAGACAGGCACATAAACAAATATGCAACACCGCAGCACCAGAGTTCTCCTGTGCGCACGTTCTACATACACTATGAGTTCAAGATGCAGGGCACGCACTGGGGAGCGATAGATGTCGGCAAGGAGCTTGAGTGGTGCGATGTGTTCTATGTTGATGGAGTCCGCTATGAGGTCACTGCGATAGAAGTGCTTGACTCGGATGGCGATACATATGCGGACAAGTTCAAGTATATAACGCTGAGGACGCCGTTCCCGAAGGATCTGACAAACTCAGCATTCTGCACGAAGGAGATAGATGACGGCAGCTGGATAGCGAGTTCACAGTATATAACGATGATACCGCCGTGTCATCCGATACCCGTGCTGCCGCCTTTCAACATGGAGCACAAGATTGTTGATGACACTGATGTCGTGCTCTGGAAGCCACTGAAGCACCTGAACAAGTGGCCTGAGGGCGATCCGCACGGCAGGCTCGGCGTTGAATACTTCCCATGCGCTGAGCGCTATCTGACAATGCAGTATCCGCCGTATGCGTGGCTGAAATACTTCAGGGCTGTGCCGATAGACACTGATGATGATATGACAACGCCTATACCGACTGACTGGCAGCTCTGGGAGAACTATGGAGGTCCATTCTATCCGGGCAATGAAGTGCCGCCTGAGGGATGGAGGCTGTGCGAATGCGGCGTTGAGATGCCCGCGCCCGGATCATGGACAGTGTTTGATGCGGAGCACTGGATAGCGAACGATGTTGATGAGCGCATACTCGGACCGATACCGCCGCTTGAGTTCTGCTGGGTTGATGAGGACAAGGAGCCGAGATTCTCAACGAACCTGTTGCAAGTGCTTAACGAGACTGGCATAGGAACGCCTCATCTGCATGAGAACTGGACGAAGTTTGACATACAGACGCTTCCCGACCTGTACACAGCGCTGAAACTGCCTGTGATACCGTCTGTTGATCCTCGCTGCTATGTTGGAGGGGACTATCAGGACTACTACTCACCTGATGTCAGAGCATATCCGGGCAGCTATCTGCTCACAACCTCGTTCCGTGCGCCGAACGCTGAGGGAGATCTCAATCCGAACCAGACATACAGACAGGGCAACCGCTACGCATTCACATTCAATGCGAGCTACGGAAAAGCGATATATGTTGAGGAGGATCCACCTGTTGAGCCGCCTGAACCGAAGATAAAGGTGTTCAATGGCAAGAACTATGTGTCGATACCTGCGAACCTCAATGAGACATCTCCAGAGTCAGTGTTTGGTGATGATGTTGAGGTCTGGGCTTACGACGGAGACGGAGGATGGTATCGTCCAGATAAGCTTGAGCCGGGCAAGGGCTACCTTGTCAGATGGCCATATGAGTCCACTGAGATAACGCTCGACGGCACGAGCGTCACACTCACATGGGACGACATCAACGCAAGCCTCAAGCCCGGATGGAACCTCGTGGGACCAGGTGCTGAGGACATTGAAGTTGGGGACGATGACCTGCTCGTCCTCAGGTGGACAGGATACGAGTGGGAAGAAGTGGATACACTGCGCAGCGGCGAGGGCTACTGGATACTGGTTGAGCAATAGCGGAGCGTCACATAATTTACATTTTTTTTCCTTTTTTTATTGATATGAGGAGAAGGAAAGGTTTTTATGCGGCTGTCTTATAAAAGGGAGGTGGAAACATAACATGATACGTATTGGGAGTATTGGGATGGGTATTGGGATGGCACTACTGTTTATGATTGCTGTCACAGGAATTGTATTTGCACAGCACGCACAGCAATCAGGTCAGCATCAACTCCCACAACCACCTGAAGTCATGATGAGAGAGGATCTGATAGAAATGTATGCGGAACCCTCCACAATAATCGTCAACAACATATCATCATCAAAGATAACGATAACAGTCTATTATCCGGAGGATCTTCCATTGGTTGGAGGAGAACCTGCCGTCACGAGAGTGGATGTCTCAACAGACATCGGAACTCTCATAGATGCTGAAAACGAAATAAACAGAGGGAAAAGTATCACAGTATACACGAATGAATCGGGGAACGCAGTTGTCATATTCGCATCAACAGAGGAGGGCACTGTGAATGTGACCGCGAGGGCGCCGCTCATTGAATACACACTTGAGCCGATATCTGTTGTGCAGAACAGCACTGAGCTGCGTGTTAAAGAGCGTGTTGAGGAGACCACCTACGGATGGCGATTCCACATACGAAGCGGTGAGGATTACATATCACTGCCTGTGATTCCTGCTGGGAACATCACCTCCAAAAGTCCTGATGCAATTTTCGGCGATGATGTTGAGGTGTGGGAGTGGAACGCGACAACACAGAGCTGGAGTCGTCCAGATGTGATGAAAGCGGGTACGGGATATCTGGTCAGATGTCCTGAACACAGGATCGTGGATATAAGAGGTGCGCGTGCAGGAACAATCACATGGAAAGACATCACTGAAAACCTCAAGCCGGGATGGAACCTGATAGGTCCAGGTGACAAAAATGTTGAGATCACAGACAGCAGGTATGTTGTTGTCGGCTGGGACGGCGTTGATGACACATGGGTATCTCTATATAAAGGAGACATATTGAAAAGAGGATACGGTTACTGGATATACAAAGCATCATAAATTATTTTTTGTTTTGTCATTAATTTGTTATTTATTTTTCATAATTTAATAAACTGTTATGAGTCATTTGCAGTATAAATCCTGCCTCACTGATGAAGCTGACCTAAATGATAAATATTTATACAGAGGCGAGAATGGGATGCTGAAGCTATGGATGGTGGCTATGGATGGTGGCTATATTATACGCCTTAAGGACAGCCCTGAAGGAAGAAGCTGGTCAGGAAGCCACCGTCTGTGTTATAATGAAAAGGGGGTGAAGAAAAAATGAGGAGAAATATATCCATCATAGCGATAATCGCAATATGCATCTCTGCTGCAGTTGCTGTGCATGCGCAGCCGAAGATAGAGAGAGTGAGCGATCTCATAGTCATAAATGCTGATCCGGAGAGCGTTCAGGTGGGCGGTTTTTCAACAATAACGATAACGGTTTATTATCCTGAGGATTATCCATTGGTTGGAGGAGAACCTGCTGTCACGAGAGTGGATGTCTCAACAGACATCGGAACTCTCATAGATGCTGAAAACGAAACAAACAGAGGGAAAGATATCACCGTATACACGGTGGGAGGGAACGCAACTGTTCTCATCACCTCAACTGAACCAGGAATTGCAAATGTAACTGCAGAAGCGCCTCAGATCAGCGATATGTTGAATTTGAGAGACAACAACACGATATATCGTGTGGAAAACAGCACCACTGTCATTTTCCAGTCGGGTGAGACGCCGGCGAGTCCTTCTCCCACCACAAATGTGACGCCGACTGTAAGTCCTTTCACATCTCCCAATGCAACACCAGCGGGCACTCCACCCGCTGAGTCTCCGATGCCGACAGAAACACCTCAGACGCCATCTCCCACATCAACACAATCTCCCACATCAACACCATCTCCTGCATCAACACCATCTCCCACATCAACACCATCTCATACACCGTCAACACCGCCAGCGGGAGGAATTCCCGGATTTTCGGCAATGCTTGCGGTTGTAAGTCTGATCGCAGTGGCATATATGCTGCTGTCACGAGCGAAACAGTAAAAGAAATGAAGTGGAACAATCTGAAAGCCTGTAAACGACTGTAAAAATCAAGTCAAAATGACACAAAATTAATTTTTATTCATTTATTTTTTATAACTAAGTTTTATAGGAGATAATTTAAAAAAATTATAAAAAAACAATTTTAGCAAATTGAAAGAACGTCATGAACAATGATGAAAAGTAATTTATATTAAGACTGAAAGATTACAGTTACATGGAGGTGATAGAATGGAAAAGGAGATGGTTTTGATGACGATCATCATCGCAATCATTTCGCTCGTTTCGCTTGCTCCATCAACCTCCGCGGAGATTGTTGTGGAGGGGCTGCAGGAGTATTATGTTTTGGGGAATGAGAGTGGAGCGTTGCTTGACGCATATGCGACAATAGACCTATACAATGGAAGCGGCAAACCTCCTTATTGGAGCAGTGGGGCGATGCATGGAGCCGTTTCAATTGTCGCGTGGGAGAACAACACGAAGATCTCTGTGTATAAGGATGAAATGGGATATGCCCTCTGGAACGAAACGACACTTGATCGTGGAGATATCATCACATTTCAGAGAGATGACCTCGGTGGCGATAGGATTGTGGCTGATGGCGCGATATCAGTGATAAGGACTGCATGGAGAGATGATCCGGGAACATTCTCGGCGGGCACATGGGAGCTGTTCCCGGTGAACATGTGGAACAAGAGATATTCGGTGCCGATAACGCAGCGATTCACCGAGCTGATTGTGCAGGCAGCCGAAAATGACACTCATGTCACGGTGACATATCCCAACGGAACTGAGGTTTCAGTGACGCTTGATGAGGGAGAAGATCATCATTTCCCAAATGCAACGCGAGGAACTGTGATAAATGCGGACAAAAAAATACAGGCGGGACTGATAACGAGCAATGATACAGACAATCGCCTCACCTGGTATGGGATTCGCTATTATGCGCTGACACCTGAGGACATGTTGGGAAATGATTACTACATACCTGTGCCAAGCTTCAGCGAATATCATACGGAAAACCCCAGAGCACCTGAGGGATACACGCCGCCACAGACGAGATTGTGGATATATGCGGTTGAGAACTGCACAGTGTATATTGAAGATGGCACCGGATACACTCATACTGTTAATCTGGGAGAAGGAGAGGTATATTCCGATTATTTCATGCCCAATGTGACAGGTGTTTACAAGAAGACATCAAGCACATTGATACTGCCCGGAAATGCAACACATGTTAATGCAACGGGAAAAATATGGGTGGTTGGTGTATGTGATGAATACGACGGAAACTACGATTGGGGATTTCAGGCGTTGAATGTGAGCTGGCTTGATGATGAGTATTACATTCCGTGGTCTCCCGCAAATCCTGTGTATGTGACGCCTGTTGAAGACAACACGCAGTTCCATGTGGACTTTGATCTTGATGGTGTGTCCGATCTTGATTTCACACTCAATCGTCTTCAGCTTTATATCATATATCCACGAGCGTCAGAATCCTACAGCCTGACAGGCGCACGCATATGGACTGATGACGGGAAGAAATTCGCGATACAGTGGGGTCAGGACAACAATGAGGACACGCCAGGAGAGCGCGGGTTATGCTCTGGTGATTGTTGCCCTCCGGACAAAGATTTCGGATACACGGTATTGCCTATAAAGCGATTCAAACCTGCAAATGTCGCTGGATATGTGTATGAGGACAGGAACTGCAACTGCAGATATGATGATGAGCCAGGTGTTGAAGGTGTCACAGTGGGATTGTACAGATACACGGGTGAGCTGCTGAATGAGACGAAAACAAACGGCGACGGATTCTACATTTTCACGAATCTGAGCGCGGGCACTTATGTTGTGAGATACGATCGCAGCGAGCTTCCAGCGCATCTTGATCCGAAGTGCGATGATGACGGCGGTGACGCAACCGAGGGCACTGTTACAGTGGAGGAGGGAGATACAGCTCTGCACAATTTCAGCGTGAATTCAAGTGCTGACATAGATATTGTCAAACTCATCAACGGCACGAAGATGCATAGTGCGCAGAGAGGAGAGATCGTTGAGATCACATTGAACATCACAAACACGGGAAGGGTGAACATCACAGATCTGGTTGTTGTGGATGAACTGCCGAGCGGTCTTTCATGGGCTGACAGTGCTGTTCCCGGGGAGGACAGTGTCGTTGGTAAAAAAGTCACATGGAGTTCAGAGGTGTTGCAGCCCGGCGAGTCGTTTGTCATAAGATTCCTCGCTGAAGTCGCTCAGGATGCGAGTGGCACGCTCGTCAACACAGCAAATGTGACGGGAGAGAGCGATTGGGGCAATGTCAGCGATGATGACAATGCATCCGTCCGCGTTATACTGCTTGGCACCGTGGACGGATATGTGTATGAGGACAGGAACTGCAACTGCAGATATGATGATGAGCCCGGTGTTTCAGATATTGATGTGACTCTGTTCAACGGCACTTCCGAGGTGAAGACAACAAAGACAGATGAAAAAGGCTACTACAAATTCACGGATGTTCCTGAGGGCTATTACTGGGTGTCATACGATGTTGAGGACCTCCCAGGCTATCTGAGTCCGAAATGCGATGATGATTCTCCGGAAGGAAGTGTGGATATCACAAAATCAAAGGAGTTCTTTGTGCCTGGCGGCGGCACGCACACGCATAATTTCGCTGTGAAGACTGCGCCGAGCATAGAGTTGATAAAGCTGGTGGCGGGCGGAAAACATGTCATTGTAGCGCCCAACGAAACTGTGACATTCACTCTCATAATCACAAACAATGGTCCCGTGAACCTCACAGATATCGTGGTGACTGATGTGCTTCCGAATGGATTGAGCTGGGCGGACGATGCCGTTCCCAAGGAGGACAGCGTGACATTTAAACCGGATGGCACAACAGAAATAGTGTGGAGCAGCAATCTCCCGTCACTGCTGAAACCGGGAGACAGCTTCAAAATCACATTCAACGCAACAGTAAACAGCGATGCAGAGCCGGGAAAGGTGTATGAGAACCACGCAATCGTGAATGCGTCAAGTGATTGGGGAGATGTTGGGCCTGTGAAGGACAACGCACTCATTCGCTACGAGACGCATGAGAGAGTGCCTGTGCTTTCGCCGGTCGGAATTGTCATGATGTCAGTGATTCTCGCCGCACTCGCTCTGATCGCTCTGATAAGCCGCAGAAGATCGTAGATGTTCTCTCCCTTTATTTTTGTTTTTATTTTTGTTTTTTCTATTTTTTATTTTTGATTTTTGTTTTTTTCCTGCTCTCATGCATTATGCATTTCCGCTCTCATAGGCATCTCGCTGCATCTCCTCCCCATCTCCACCTCATTTTCTGTCATGCAATCAGTTACTCAATTCCGTTCTCTGACGCTCCATGCGCTGAATTGAAGAAGTGCCTGAATTGAAGAAGCGCTTAAACCTGCACTGGAATCGCAGCGGACACATGCATATGATGCGACCATTTGCTGATAATATATAATTATAATGGGATGAAAAATCAAAATCATATTTGTATGGCGATAATCAGCATATCAATGAGTGATGATATGTTGAGGGAGATAGATAGGCTGAAGAATGAGCTTGGCTTTTCCGCACGTTCGGAGCTTTTGCGTGCAGGTGCCAGAATGTTAATCGCAGACAGGAGGGAGAAGGCACATCTTGAGGGCAGGATAAACGCCATACTCATGCTAATTCACACGCAAAATGTTGAAGATATTGTGACAGACCTCAAACATCGCTTTGAAGACATCACAAACACGCAGATACATTCACACATTCGTGAAGGCAAATGCCTTGAGATATTCATATTGGAAGGTGATGCTGAGCGGATAAAAGAGATGGTGCATCTTTTCCAAACCTGCGGAAAGATGGATTATGTGAAGCTCATTGTGGCGTGAACGACACTACACCGCTCACAGGGCATGCGTCAGACAGTTGATATCAGGGGAAAACGGCATCTGATTGTTGTCTTATTTCACGACACCACAATGACCACATCCTCAGAGCAACCGGAGACCTCAAGCACAGGCATCATACCTCAAGCACAGACATCATATTTTCACTTTTTTGTTTGAAAAATTGAACTTTTTGCTGTTTTTATTGATTATAATTGATAATAATGTTCAATATTTATTTTGTTAATTGACAAAAGGAGAGGAATGGTTCGGATGAAGCAGTGCATTGTTGTTTGTGAGGATTTGGGGCTTTCAAAAGGGAAGCTTGCGGTTCAAGTTGCGCATGCGAGTTTGATGAGTTATGAATGCGCTTCGGAGGATGTGCGGGAGCAGTGGAAGCAGCAGGGTCAGAAGAAGGTTGTGCTTAAGGTGGAGACGCTTGATGAGCTTCTGAGACTTGCTGAGGATGCGCGGCGTTTGGGTCTTCCTCATGCTATCGTTCGGGATGCAGGTCTCACTGAAATACCGGAAGGCACCATCACAGCACTTGGCATAGGTCCTGCGCCTGAGGATGAAATAGATAAAGTCACGGGAAAATTGAAACTCTTATAACAGCATATCGTATAACAGCATATCGGGAAATGGCAGGGAGAATGTTCACAGTTTAAGCGATGCAGATGCTCTTCGTGCAGCCCAGCACTGAAAATTGATGGCAACCGGGAGGCCTGTGATGTGGCAATCTGCAACCTCTATGTGCACATCCAGCGCAGTTGTGCGACCTCCAAGACCCATTGGACCTATGCCCGTGCAATTCACAGCTTCAAGTATTTCAATTTCAGAGGCTGCGATGTTTTCCTCAGTGTTTCTCTCTCCCACCGGTCTCAACAGTGCGGTCTTCGCGAGCATCATCGCCACATCCGCAGAACCGCCCGCGCCTACGCCTATTACAGTTGGTGGACAGGGCTTCCCGCCCGCATTCAGGACAGATTCAACAACCAAATCCCTCAATGCTGAAAAAGCCTGCTCCCCTTTGAAAGGCTGAAGTATAGTGAGCGTGCTGACATTCTCCGAGCCTCCACCCTTGGGAATGACTGTGATCTCAATGTCAGCCTCCACATGCTCAGAAATGATGAAATGGATGTGCGGAACCCCTTTCCCGACATTGCTCTCCTTCATGCCTCTCGGCAACCTTGTGAATGGATGCACTATGTTCCCCCGCAGAGGTATAATCGTCGTGGCTTCTTCGACGCCATCACGAATTCCAGATTCTATGAGCCTGAGTGTGCTCAGAGGAAGTGAAGATGATGCGCTTATTCTCACAAAAAATATCGGGATTCCCGTGTCCTGACATATAGGACGCTTCAATTTCGCTGCGAGCTTCACATTCTCTATCATCGCTCTGAGCTGAGTCCTCGCTATTTCACTCGTCTCATCTTCATATGCACGCTCAAGCGCACGCACTACATCCGCAGGCAGCTCAGTCTCCGCTTTCCTCAGTATTTCCACAGTCGCTTCCTTCACTCGCTCCTTTATCTCATAATCCCTCTCGTTTCTTTTTTTTTCTCTTTCTCTCATCTCTTCACCTCTCCACCTGTCTCATCTCTCCACCTGCTCCCTTCAGACTGACCCTGCTCCCTTCAGACCGACCCTGCCAGACCGAATCTCATCCTCAAACCAGCCTTCCATAAAGCTATCTTGTCGCGGCGGAGAATTCGGAGAGTCTAAGCTGCTTTCTTTTTGTTTCATCATGTTCATCAATCTCAACAGGATATTCTCCGGTAAGACATCCGAGACAGAGATCGGAATATGGTATGCCTATTGCATCTATAAGACCCTCAATGCTGAGGTAGCCTATTGAATCAACGCCGAGAATCTCACGGATTTCCTCAACACTGTGCCTGGATGCGATAAGCTCCTCTTTTGTGGGCGTGTCTATGCCGAAGTAGCAAGGTGCGATGATGGGCGGCGAGCCTATGCGGAGATGCACCTCCTTTGCTCCCTCCCTGCGCAGGCGTGCAATTATGCGCTTTGAGGTTGTGCCTCTCACTATGCTGTCATCAACGAGCACAATCCTTTTTGAGCGGACATTCTCGCGAACAATATTCAATTTCAGGCGAACTGCTATATTACGAGTCCTTTGAGAAGGCATTATAAATGTGCGACCCACATATCTGTTCTTTATAAATGCATCAAGATATTCAATAGAAGAACGTTTTGCATAACCTAAAGCAAATGTGATGCCAGAATCTGGAACGGGTGACACAATATCTGCATCCACAGGATGTTCCTCGGCGAGTCTTTCGCCTATTTTCATCCTCACATCATACACCAGTCTTCCATCTATCACGCTATCAGGTCTCGCGAAATATATGTATTCAAAAACGCAATGTGCAATTTTCGCTGCTCTGCACAGCTGAATGCATTCGCACTCTCCGTCGCGCAGTATGAACGCCTCACCCGGCTGCACATCCCTCACATGCTTTGCGCCGAGCGTGTCAAGTGCGGTGCTTTCTGATGCAAATATAATGCCGCAGGCTGATTCGCCGACACTGTTGCCGATGTCTGTGCCGATGTCAGCGCAGAGCTCCCCGCCGTCATTCAGGATGCCCACGCAAAGCGGTCTGAATCCGAAAGGGTCTCTGAGTGCGATGAGAATATCGTTCAGCAGTATTGTGAGAGAATAAGAGCCGACAACTGTTCGCATGACATATTCCAGCGCGCTCATCAGATCGTTTCGCATGAGTCCCTTCACGAGCAGGTGAGCAATGACCTCCGTGTCTGTGTCAGAACTGAATATCCTGCCTTCTTTTTTGAGAGTCTCACGCAGTTGCAGTGCGTTCACGAGATTTCCGTTATGCGCTATTGCGATCTTTCCGCCACGGAAATCAACGACAAGCGGCTCGGCATTTTCAATTGTGGACGCGCCTGTTGTTGAATATCTGACATGACCTATGCCAATATTTCCTTTCAGTTTCACAAGGTTCTCGCTGTTGAACACCTCGCTGACAAGACCCATGCCCCGCATTGTCTGGATATCCGCTGTGCCTGCTTTGACCGAAAACGCATTCTTCACAATTTCACGCACCACGCCCTTTCTGATGGGGAGAGCTGTTATGCTGTGTCTGTGTATGCTGTGTATGCTGTGTATGCCGTGATGAACACGCTTGCCGCCATGACGGATGTTGTTGTCATGTTTGTATCTGTCAGCCATCCTGCTGCTCACAACGGATATACCTGCGGATTCCTGACCGCGGTGCTGCAGGGAATAAAGTGCGTAATATATGGGAAGAGAGACGGATTCACCATCCTCAAGTGCAATCCCCACTATGCCGCACATTTCTTCATGCTCAGCACTATCTGTTTTTGTTTGAGCTCCATGCATGTATCATGCTGATGCACTCATTTATGTGAGCTGTTTTCTGCTCGCCTGTGATGAGGTTTCTGAGTGTGACATGTCCCTCACCGGCTTTCATCTCGTTCTCGCCTATGATCACTGCGAATGTTGCTCCCGTTGCATCCGCATATGCGAGCTGTGCGCTCAGACTTCTTCCAAGAACATCTGATATCGTGATGAAATCCGTTCTCAGGCGTGATGCAATCCTGATGGCTTTTTTCAGCAGCTCCTTTCTCCGCTCTGGAGATGCGTTTTTCGCATACACAGGTATGACAATCACCTTGAGCTGCGGGGGTGCATCATACTCAAATATCTCAGCAATTCTGTCAAATCCGAATGCGAAGCCGGTTGATGGGACATCATAACCCCCGAAGATATGAGCGATACGATAGGAACCCCCTCCGCATATCTGACGCTGCGCTTCAAGTTGCGACGCATATATCTCAAAGACTGTGCCCGTGTAGTATTCAAGACCTCTCGCAATTCCGAGATTGAGTGTGAAAGGCACCTCATAAGCGGCAAGGACATCTGATAATGCTTCCAGCTCACGCAACCCATCAGAATTGCTTTTCAGACTTTCAAGCAGCTCATATGCGTTATCAAGTGCGTTCGCCCCTCTGAGCTCAGTCATCTGAAATAAAGTGTTGAGCGCATCCTCATGAATTCCCTTGTGCCGCATGAAATCTTCTATCTGTTCTCTTGCACCCTTGTCAATCAGCCGCATCACCCTGTTTTCCTCAGCATCGCTCAATGACACTCCGTATGCGCTGCAGATACATTTCAGCATATCCCGGAGGACGCCCACATGCCCTATCTCAATTGATGCTGATATACGAAGCTCCTTCAACATCTCATGCGCGAGTGCTATCACCTCAGCCTGCGCCTCGGGAGTGTCCGCACCTATGATCTCAGCGCCGAACTGCCAGAACTCCCTGTAGCGAGCGTGCTGAGGCTCCTCATATCTGAAGCAGTTTCCAAAATAAAAAAGGCGGAGCGGCTTCCTCGCCATCTTCAACTCGTTCACAAACATTCGCATGACAGGCGCCGTGAGCTCGGGGCGAAGCGCTATGTGACGACCTCCTCTGTCATAAAACTCGTACATCTCCTCAAGAATGCCCTCCCCCGATTTCAGCATGAAAAGCTCAGCATGCTCAAATGTGGGCGTCTGAACCTCCTCATATCCCCATCTCGTCGCCACATCTCGCATGATTCTCTCTATCTCACGCCTCCTCCTCATCTCGTTCGGCAGAAAATCCCTGGTCCCCTTCACACGCTCTATCTTCTTCGCTGCGGATCTCACCATCTCTCCATCACACTCTCCATCTCGCTCTCCATCTCTCCATCACACTCACCATCTCACCATCACACACCCTCCTTCCTCATCCACGCTCATCCACGCTCATCCACGCCTCATCTCTCTCCTCCTCTTTGCCTTTGCTTTTTCCTTTTCTCCCACCTGCTTTTAACGGCAACTACTTCCTCCGTCGCCACCTGCCAGCAACACCCGCATCCGTGCTTCAACATCACCTCAGCTCAGGGACCTATTCTTCCGAACTCAGTCTGGCATATCACGCACTTCAACCCGCACTGATTGAGGATCTCCTTTATGCGCATCATCTCCTCGTAATTTGGCTTTTTTATGTCAATCCGTCTGAATTCAGGTCGGTAATCAAGTGCGCACACCTGCACCTCATCAGACATCGCTGCTATCCGCTCACCCATCTCAGCGATCTCATCACGGGATATCAAGGCGCTGTTGTAAGGTATGCCCACCCCTATGAAAATTCTGTCTGAATATTCGTCGACAAGATATTTAAGTGCGTTCCAAGCGTTTTTCAGGAATTTTTCAGCGATTTCTCTGTCATTCAATCCTGAAATTCGCATAAAAGTATCAACACGACGGGCTTTTATATCAACACCGATATCCGTCATGCCAGCATGCACGAGTTCATCAATGTAATCTGGCGTGAGGAAAGTAGTGTTCGTGTCAACATGGATCCTCACACGCTCATCTGTGTTCAGGAGTTTCAGCGATTTTATATATGAGATGAGCCATTTTCTGTTTAGTGTGCATTCACCGCCGGATATCGCAATTCTGTCAACACGGTTTATGATGCGCTCGTATGATATGAGTCTCGCTGCCTCCATGGGTGTAAGAGGAGTTTCCTGTGATGAATATGTGATTCGCCAGTTCTGGCATGTGGGACATCGCAGATTACAGCCGTGAGCGAAGCATGCGACTTCAACAGGCATGTATGCGCCAAGTCGTGGTTTCACCCAATAGGGCGTGCCAACGCCGCCGACCGGGTGTCCCTGAAATCCCGACACCGTTCTCATAGGCTCATCTGTGGAGGTGATCACATTCATCCCCTCTGTCACAGGAGTGATGCAGCTTGGCATAAGCTCGCCGTCAACGATGACAGCACAAGCCCAGCAGCCCCCTGTCCTGCATGGAGCAATGATCTCCTTTTCCTTGAGCTCATTTTTGAATGAGAATACGCGGAATCCCGCCATCTCAAGCGCATCCAACAGTGTTATGTGCTCAGGAACGGCAATTCTCTCGCCGTCAACGCATATCTCAACCTCCCTCACAGCGATATCATGCTCCTCCAGATATCTCGCCTCATTCGGACATGCGATGACACACGCACCGCAACCCGTGCAGATGCCAACGCTGTTGCACACACTCCCACAGAATCCGCAGCCGCTGCATCTCTCCGTGCGTGCCGCTTTGAGCCTGCTCACTTTCTTCTTTCCACCATTCATTTGCCGGCTTTTTTTCATAGCGCGTTTCATAGCGCGTGTTGTGACGCCGCGCAGGGAATCTGAAAATGAATTTGCTCATACGAAATAATTAATTAAATGATGCCTGAATAGAAGGGAGGGGAGGGATAAAATGAGTCTGAAGGAGAAGTTGCAGGGATTCCTGAGAGTTGAGAGGGGAAAGAAGAACTCAGTGAACAATGACGATTATGTGAACCTTGAACTGGAGGATTATGAGGCGGAATTGAGGGAAGAAGGCGTGAAAATGTATGTGAAGATCGCTGAATTGACAGGATTGTATGATGTGCCTGAGCTGAGAAAGGAAATATATGAGGGTAACATGGTTATTCTTGACATCTCACTGGCGAAACATGATAAAGTTGTTCTTGAAAAAGCAATAAAAGATCTGAAAATGGCTGCAATGGATATCAACGGTGATATCGCAGGTATCGGCGATGACTATGTGATAATCGTGCCGATGGGTGTCAAGATAGAGCGCAAGAAAATAAGGAGCAGCTGATGCCGCGCTGCGTTGCGTTGAGAGAGGAACTTGCGTTGAGAGAGAAACAAAAATCAAAAACAGAACTGTGTGAAGTATTGTGTGATGGCAGCGAGGCAGTGAGATGACAGCGAAAAAGGGCGGAGAATTGGGTATCAGAGGAGCAAGGACTTTGAATGTGAGATGTTCTGCATGTAACAGAACAAGTGTGCTGAACATTGCTCCTTATGAAGTGCCCTATTTCGGCGACATACTCATATTCACGGAGATATGCGGGCACTGTGGTTTCCGCTCAACTGATGTTATGATTGTTTCGGAGCGGAAGAGCGTGAGATATGAGATGCGTGTATCATCTGTGCGTGATCTCAACGCGAGAGTTGTTCGCTCGTCTTCTGGGAGAATTGAGATTCCTGAGCTCGGCGTGAACATTGAGCCCAAGAAAGGGGAAGCTTTCATAACAACTGTTGAAGGCGTCATAGAGCGTGTGAGGCGCATTGTTGAGATGCTCGCGAGGAGCGTTGAGGGAGATGCCAGGAAAAGGCGTGCAGCGGAGATACTGAGGAAAATAGAGGATATAAAAGAGGGAAAGGCGACGATGACGCTCATACTTGAGGATCCCACTGGAAACAGCGCAATAATCGTTGAGCCCTGACAGCTCGCTTGTGTTGTGATTTGAACCCTCCGCTCCTTCTTATGCCGCTCTATCTCGTATCTCGTCTGGCATTTTGTATGATCGCCTCCGGATTGATGCTCGCACCATGATTGGAGTGGGAGCGCACTTTCCGATCAAAGATTGGCGTGCAGCTGGATTAGGCCGCCACAATGCAAGTGGCAAGACGCTTTGAGAGCAGGAGAGGCTTTGTGCCGATGGGTACAAGCTCAGTAGACAATCTGATGAAGCATGTCCATACGAATTGCCTCTTTTATCTCAATTGCGATTCTCCTTCCAGTGCTCATGGACTCATTGAAGAGTATCTGCGAATAAGGTGAGCCGTTTATGTACAGATTTGTGCCTGCGACTATCCTTGCTGATATCTCAAATGCGAAGAGTTCAAGAGTGTCTGTGCAGACGAGCTCAACACAGAAAGGACCAACAATTCCTCCGCTGAAGAGCGAGCGGGATGCAGAGACCACGCCGTCTCCCACATGCAATATTTTGAGGAGCAATGATTCACGAGCAACCACAGGAATGTTACCGGTTACGACGAATGAGGGTTCTATCTTTTCAGTCATAAAAGGGGTAATGCGTGCGAGACCATCTATGTTTGACTCATATCGTATATCAATTCCGAGCAGTTCTGTTCTATTTCTCACGAATGAATGGAAGTAATGCGGGTAGAAGCGTGTTCCGATTATGTATTCCTGTATTTCATATGCATTGTCAATGTCTCTCAATTTCTGTTTCAGCTCCTCGGGAGAGGATGCTATGAAGTAACTGCTGCCTCCCTTTGCGCCGTGAAGTTTTACTATGACGAGCCTGTCTATTTCGTCACCGCGCTCAAAAGACATTGGCATCTTTATGCCTGCTGCAGCGAGCCATTCTCTCTGCTTTCTTCTGTCTGATTCCCACTCAAGCACCTTTCTGTTTCCGAAAATCGGTGTGCGCATGGATGCGATGCCCTCCGCTGACAGATATTCGACGAAAGAGCCGTGCGGTATAAGAATGACATTGCGACTGCGCAGCATTTCCTGAAATCCATCTGAAATCATCTCTCTGTAATCGTTCACGGTCAATATATCATCAGCGACGCCGAACCGCTCATAAAGCTCCTCAACTCCTTTCAGGCATATGACGAGCGTGCGAAAACCCTCCTGACGAGCTCCGTGAAGTATCTGGAGTGCGCTGTGGCTGCCTATTGTGCCTATTGTGATGTCCTTCTCATCGTAATCATCAAGAATGCGCATGATCTCCTCACGCCTCACGATCTCCATCTCCTCATTCCCTCATTCCCCTCATGTCCTCTCTCATTTATTCTCTCATTTATTGTCTCTTTCCTGTCTCCTTCATTTGTTGGGGGCATTAAGCACCCGATCATCCCATCGGTCCTGCACAGCTCTCTTCAGCCTGAGATGAAACCTGGCTTCTATGCGTCTGATCCTTTTTTCACGATGTTGCTGGCTCTGGCAGGTGTGGTTTTAAGGAGTTTTCCTACCACCTCTGGTATTCATTACGGGAGAGGAGGATAATACGCATAGCGCACATCGGCATGGTGTTATATTCCGCCGTAGGCGATGAAGAGCGAGGAGAACAGTATGGCGACCATGTTCATTGCCTTTATAAGCGGGTTTATTGCAGGTCCTGCGGTATCCTTGAAGGGATCTCCGACAGTGTCTCCGACGACAGCGGCTTTATGAGCATCGCTCCCTTTTCCTCCGAGATAGCCGTCCTCAATCATTTTCTTCGCGTTGTCCCATGCGGCTCCTCCATTTGCCATCATCAGTGCGAGCATCAATCCAGACACGATAACACCTATCAGCAGACCTCCAAGAGCCACTGATCCGAGAATGAATCCGACAGCAAGCGGCACAACAACCGCAATAAGCCCTGGTATCACCATTTCCCTGAGCGCAGCAGCAGTGACTATGTCAACGCACTTCCCGTATTCTGGTTTTGCCTCCCCCTCCCACAGCCCTTTTATCTCTCTGAACTGCCTGCGAACCTCCTCAACAACTTTAAATGCTCCTTTCCCGACCGCTCGCATCGTCACCGCACTGAAAATGAAAGGCAGCAACCCTCCGAGAAGAAGACCGACGAGCACATATGGGTCGAAAAGGCTGAATTTCTCTGCGGTGAGTCCAACCTTATGCAGATAATCTGAGAACAGGGCGAGGGCTGCGAGCGCTGCTGATGCGATCGCATATCCCTTTGTAACAGCCTTCGTTGTGTTTCCGACGGCATCCAGTTTGTCTGTGATCGCACGCACTTCATCGGGTAGAGATGCCATCTCAGCAATTCCTCCTGCGTTGTCAGTTATAGGACCGTAAGAATCAAGCGAGATTATCATGCCCGTCGTTGAAAGCATCGCGACCGCAGCTATGGAGATGCCGTATAGACCTATCAACATCGCGACTTCTTCAGTTGCTCCTGCAGCAATCGCCGCCGTGAAAGGGGAGAGGTAAGCCGCAAGAATTCCCACGCATATTATCAAAACAGGAAGTCCCGTTGAAAGCATTCCAACAGAGAGTCCCATTATGAGGTTTGTGGCAGCGCCTGTCTTGCTCGCATCTGCAATTGAGCGCACTGGAGAGTGCATCTGTGTGAAATACTCCGTCACAATAATCATAAACACCATTATCACTATGCCGACGACTGCGGAAACAAATATTGAAAGAGGAACAATGCCTCCGCCAAACATGAAAACCGTCACAACATAGAACAGGACAGCGCTCAACAGAGCGGATGTTGCGATACCACAATACATCGCGCTCATTATATTCTCCTTTTTGCCCATACGAACTGTGAAAGATGCTATAACAGAGGCGAATATAGCCATTGCACCGAGTATCAGCGGATATTGCACTGCTTTTATGCCTATTTCACCCATCCTATCAGCGATTAAACCGCCTATGAGCATTGCAGCGATTGCCGTGACGACATATGTCTCAAATAGATCGGCGCCCATTCCCGCACAGTCTCCCACATTGTCGCCTACATTGTCAGCGATTACGCCTGCGTTTCTCGGATCATCCTCGGGTATTCCCGCTTCAACCTTTCCCACGAGGTCTGCGCCGACATCCGCAGCTTTCGTGTAAATGCCTCCGCCAACCCTCGCGAAAAGAGATATCAGCGATGCGCCGAAGCCGAAGCCGACTGCAAGATCAACAGAATGGACTGCGGTTTCAGCGGAAAGACCTCCGTAGGCGATGTAGAAAAGTGAGATGCCGAGCAACGCGAGCCCGACCACTGAGAAGCCCGTGACAGCTCCCCCCCTGAATGCGACAGCAAACGCCTTTCGCAGTCCTTCCCTCCTCGCAGCTTCCGCAACCCTCACATTTGAGCGCGTTGAGACGGTCATTCCGATGTAGCCGGCGAGCGCTGAGAAGAAAGCGCCTGCGAGGAAGCCAATAGCAACTCTTACGGAGTCCAATCCTTGAAATCCTTTCGCCCGCGAAAGCGCAACCGCAAGAACAAGCGCAATTAAAACAGCGACGACTGCAATTGTTTTGAACTGGCGACGCATATATGCGGAAGCCCCCTCCTGAATGGCTTCAGCAACAGCATTCATATTCTCGTCGCCCTTGGGCTGCTTCAGCGTCCAGTATGCGAAGAATCCCGCAGACACTATTGCAACAACACCTGCAAACGGCGCAAGCCATATCATACCGTCTCCTCACTCCCTTTCAGCTCTCCCCTCCTTCCGCACGCAGAATAATAAAACTTATGCGTTTGCTTCCCGCCTCCACCCGGTCATCCGCCTGATGTATCTGATGTATGACAGTGGTATGGACAATGGACATGAGGGGACGAGGAGAAAAACAAAAAGAGGACAAAGATAGAAACATGATATCTCCTCTCATCTTCAGGAGGTATGATATACGGGGTATATACAACAGGGACATCTCAGCAGAGGTGTTTCTGAAAATAGGTCTCGGGCTTGGCGCGCTCGGTCATGATAGAGGATGGAAGCGTGTTGTTGTGGGCTGTGATATTCGGAATACATCAGGTGCGCTTGCAAACGCGCTCACCGCTGGCATGCTAGCTTCGGGGCTTGATGTGACAGATATAGGGGTTTCAACATTTGGCATATGCGCATTCGCAGGATGGAAGCTGAAAAAAGACATAGTTGCCTTCATCACTGCTTCTCATCTTCCTCCCGAATGGAACGGATTGAAGCTGTATTACGGAGAAGGAATCGCATTCTCAGATGATGACATGAGGACCTTGCGGGATACTGTCCTGTCAGCATCATCAGATGGCAGCAGCCACTGGGAGGAAGTGGGCGATCATCACGAGATAAGCATGAAGGAGGAATATGTGGAGCATCTTGCATCGCTGTTTGACATTCATTATGATGGGAAAGTGATTCTTGACTGTGGAAACGGCTGTATGGGCACTGTCGCGCTGGATGTAATGCAGAAAGCTGGTGTTGAGCATGTTGATGTGCTCTTCCCAAATCCCGACTGCCGGTTCCCAAACAGACCTGCTGAGCCGACTGCTGAAAATCTCAGTGCGCTTCGTGATTCTGTTCTGCGCGAGAATGCAGATTTTGGCGCAGCTTTTGACGGAGATGGGGACCGCGTTGTATTCGTTGATGACCGCGGAAGGGTCTTGAGCGCTGAGCAGGCAGGTGTCGTGGTGGCGAGGGAGATTCTTCGCAGTGTAGGTGAAACAGATGCAAAAGATGCGGTGGTGCTTGCGAATGTTGAGTGTTCAATGCTTATTGATGCTGAGATCGGGCGTCTCGCAGTTGTGCGGCGAATACCTGTCGGTCACACATTTCTGACGAGAGAAGCCTCACGGTTTAAAGCTGTCTTGGGCATTGAGTCAAGCGGTCATTTCGTAATTCCTGAGATTTTCCCGTTTGACGATGCAATGCTGATGCCTTTGAAAATGGCTGATGTCCTTGCAGACACAGATAAAAAGCTGTCGGAAATCATAGATGAGCTGCCAAAATTCCACAAGCACAGGGAGAACATAAAATGCCCCGATGAGATAAAATTTGAGGTGATGCGCACGCTTGAGGAGAGATTGACCGCGGAGTTCGGCAATGTGGAACTTACAGATGGCATACGCATCGTCATAGGCGATGGCAGCGAACAACAGGGCTGGGTTCTCATCAGAGCATCAAACACAGAGCCGTTGATCAGAATAACATGTGAGGCAAGAAGCAGAGAGGATATGCTGAAACAGATCAAAGAATTCAAAAAACGCACGGAAGATGTAATCAATGCTCTGATGTCCGGGATTTGACACTATCCACAGGATTTGTCAAGGCTTCTCCATTGACTGCCCTTTCCAAAGGCTCTTCTCCTGCTTTCCTTTCTCCTGATAATGACCCCTCTCTTTCTATTGCTTATCCGCGTTGCTGTGGAGTGGAAGGAACAGTGGCTATCTTCCTTCTCCGCATCCTCAATGGGAATATATATTCCTTCTCGTGGTGGTGTTTGAGAACCGGGCTCCAAGAATCCAAGAATGGAGGAAAAAAGTGTGTGGGATTGCGATCCTCAAAAACATCAAAGGCTTTCAGAAGAAGAAAAAAAGGTATCAAAAAAAGCGGGCTTCGGCAGAACTCCTCGCAACTTCGTTTCTCGCCACTCGCCATTCAGCCTGAATGAGGCTCGCTCAAATTTCGCAAGGCGGGACTTCACATATCCCCCAGCATTGCAAAACCCGGTATGCAAGACTTTAAAGATACAGAGGAGAAAACAGGGAGGGGGAAGGTGATAGAGAAGGTAAAACTTTGGATTAAGGAAGATGCGAGAAGTGAAAGTGAGATATGCGAACAATAAAGTGGAAAAGAAACCTATTTATGGAGTAGTAAATATTGAGAAGGAGCGCTCAGCTAATATTAATATTGATGTCATAGCAGAAGAAAACTCACAGCCCCTTATGGGGAAGGTGCTGTTAGAGCTATTAGACCTTATAATTGACGAGACGAGAAAGCTCATACCAAATGCTTCTCCTGAGATGCTAATGGAGCTCATGGATGCTAATGGAGCTCATGGAAACGG
>JAOQIN010000026.1 GCA_026134085.1 Candidatus Methanoxibalbensis ujae | reverse complement strand
GCATGTGCGGGGGTGGAGGAGTCGGGAGAAAGATTATGCAGTTTGGACTGCAACGCGGATGGGATTGCTTCGCTGAACTCTAGGACTCCTGAAAATGTGCCACCCGAAAAGACCGCTGAGGAAGGTGAGATGGGTGGCATCGGGCTTGTGAACATAACTTCTTCACAGTGCAGGATGGAGGCTGCCAAGCTATGAACAGGCCCTCATTGTTTGAGTGCTGCATGGTGTTCCCGACATCACAGATGGCTTCCGAAATGAGCGATATAAGCGCAATATAATAAAAGCATGAACAGAAATAATGGAGGATGCGTTATGCGAGGGGACATTCTTCATAAATTGAAGGAGATTGTGGGGGATGAGCATGCGACTGACGATATTGCGATATGCGCATCTTACTCAAGAGATCAACACTGGCATTTTGTTCCACCGAAGCGACCTTCAATTGTGGTGAGACCTGCGGAGAAGGAGGAAGTGAGGCGTGTTTTGATGCTTGCGAACGCTGAGAAAGTGCCTGTTGTTCCGCTGAGCACGGGCATAAACATAAGAGGTCTTGCCATTCCAGTTCATGATGGCAGCATACTGCTGGATCTCGGAAGGATGAACCGCATTGAGATAAATGAGGATATGAAGACAGCGACTGTTGAGCCCGGCGTTACATTCGGAATGCTGTACGAGAAAACCCGAAAATTCAACCTCAGACCTTCATTTCCCGATGCGCCGCTGACCGTGGGAGTTCTCACCAACTATTATCTGCGAGGAATCTATCAGACATCCGCCGCCGACGGACATGACCATGTGCTCTCATACGAGATGATACTTCCGAATGGAGAAATCATACGAACGGGTTCAAGGGCGTTGTCTGAGATGCCATATTTCAGATACGGCGTTGGACCGGACTTCACGGGGGTCCTCTGCTCTCATCCGGGCACATGCGGCGTAGTTGTGGAGCTCACAGCGAGATTATATCGCATATACGAGAATAAAAAAGCGTATTTCATAGGATTTGATCGCTTAGACGACGCTTTACCTCTCATTTACAACGCGATGAACGACAATTTAGTGACAAGTCTGCGGCTTGTTGACAATCAGAGCTGGCTGAAAGGGATATGCGGCACATATGATTATGATTACAATCTGCTTCCAAAATTTGTCATGTGCGTGCTTATTGAGGATGTGAAGGAGATTTTTGATGCAAAAAACAGAATTTTCGGAAAGTATATCTCAGCAAGCGGCGGAAAACTGCTTGAGCTGCCTGAGGAATTCGCTCAGAATTTCTTCTATGAGAGTCTTGGAGGCACTGAGAAGAGCTGCATGGTTTTTGGACTGCGGGGAAACTATCACTGTATCGGCATATACGGACCGATGAATCTCGCACCCCGATATTATGAGGTGCACAGACGCACTGCTGTTGAAGTGGGATTTCCTGAGGATTTTGTGCATTTCTACCTGAATCCGATATATCCATTTCACGGACAGCTTTGCTACATTGAGCTTGACATATTTTATGATGGAGCGGAGGAGAATGCAGGTGAGAAGCTGCGTGAATACAACAGGAAAATGTTTGACAGGCTGCTTGAAACAGGAATTTACGGGTGGTTCAGACCTTACGCAGGCATTATAGAGCCCACGACTGAGCGAATAGGATATCTTGCGGATATATGGCGCGGGCTTCTCAAAATTCTTGATCCCAACGGAATAATGAATCCCGGAAAGCTGTTCTGACGCTGTCGTTGAGATGCACCTGCAGCTGCATTTTCAAGGCGTGTGCATGCGTGCGATATTATTATATAAAGGAAGAGGTATCGGAAGAGCGGAGGTGATATATGTGAGGAAGCCGATATCTGTGTTATGTGTTGTCATTCTGTTGTCCTCGCTTGCTGCAAACATTCCTATATGTGCTGCTCAACCAACTGCTGATGCCTTCGGCATTGATGAGGATGTTTACGGAGTTCCCGGCGGTTATACAATCGTTCCTGTGAACATCACAAATGTGACGAACGGACCTGTTCTATCAATAAGATTTGATGTGTTATACAACGCGAGCATAATAAATGTGACGAATGTCACGCGAGGAGAACTGACACAGGGATGGGATACATTGATATTCAATGTTGAAAAAGGCGTCACACGCGTGACCGTGAGCACTGCCTCCGACGGTATAGATAATGAGAGCACTGGCTCTGTTGTTCTCATAAATTTCAGCGTGAACAAGAGCGCAAGGGAGGGTATGAAGAGCATTTTGAATTTCACGAATATAGAGCTTGCAGATGGTGGCGAAATCGGAACGGCGGAGCCGAAAAACAGCACATTTTATGTGCGATATGTTCTTCCAACGCCTTTCCTCATCCATGGATATGTCTTTTATGAGAATGGGACCGCGTGCAATAATGCATCGGTGAACATCACGAACACGAACACGGGCATTGAATGGAAGGCGAATACGACTGAGAACTATTATATGTGCGAGCTCACAGCTGGATTTGATGTGAATGAGGGCGAGGTGCTGCGGATTGATGCTAGCAGTCCCGATGGCATGCAGAGGAGGACTGTGCTTCATGAGGTCACGGCGCAGGACATAAACAACGGCTCACTTCTCATGAACATGTCGCTTGAGGCTTTCCATGATGTCCTCATAAAAGCGGATTACACAGGCGCATACGGCACGGGAATAAGAATTGACAATGCGACAGGCACTATTCCGCCTGATGAAAATCTGACTGTCGGTGAGATATATTTCATAAAATATAAGGTGGAGAACAACGGCACTTATCCAGAAACCGTCAATATATCTGTGAAAATAGTGAGCGAGACGGTGTGGGAGCTCGCAAACTACTCGCAGTTCATAGATAAATATCATCTCGGAAATGTGACATGGGACACATCCTCTCTGTCGCCGGGCATATACGACATAACAGTGAGTGCGCATATACAAAATGATGAATATCCAGATGACAACGAGCGAACCCGCACTGTGATAATTGAGATTGAAGCACAGCCATCTGAGCCCGAGATAATATCGTGGAGCCCTGAGGAATCAATTGTGAACAACACTGAGGGAGAATCACGCAGGTTCAATATAACCGTTGATCAGGTAGTGAATGTCAGATGGATGATAAACGGAACGGAAGTGTTCAATGAAACAGGAGTAAATGAGTCAGAATATACGAACACGAGTGCGGTATCAGGACTCTGGAATGTGTCGGTGATTGTTGAAAACGAAAACGGAACAGATATGCACTCATGGATATGGAAGGTGAGGGACATCACACCGCCCGCCTCAATATCCAATCTCTCATACACGAATGGCACAACATGGATAAACTGGACCTGGGACGACCCCGTTGATGAGGACTTCTCGCATGTGCTCGTTTATATAGATGGTGAGTTCAGAGAGAATGTGTCAAAGGGCATATGCCATTACAACGCAACAGGCTTCGGAATGGAAGAGACGCACACGATAAGCACACGCACCGCAGACATATATGGTAACATAAATGAGACATGGGTCAATCTCACAGCAAAGACTCTTCCCGATGTGACACCTCCTGTCACAACAGTTGTGACATCACCTGAGAGACCAGCGAGCGGATGGTGGTCTGAGAATGTGACACTCACTTTCAGCCGATATGACCCGTATCCAGGAACGGGCGTGAACTTCACGAGATATATGATGGAAGGAGCTCAGACGAAGTCGTGGACAACAGTCTATGGAGAGGATGATTTTGAAGATGTGGTGAGCGCGGAAGGTATCACAACGGTCTATTACTACTCGGTGGACAACGCTTCAAACAACGAGAGCGAAGAATATATGAAGAACGTCACAGTAAGCATAGACAAGACGCCACCGGAGATAATTGATGTAGTGCTTCCCGATGTCGTGACTGTTGGAAGCGAGATCAATGTGACTGTCAATGTGACTGATGCGCTGAGCGGTGTGTCTGAGGTCACCGCGGATGGAAGTCCGCTGACAAGGCAAGAGGCTGCAGGCATTGGAGACAGAGGTATAGGCATAGAGACATGGAAGGGTAAAATAACAGCTCCCTCAGAACCTGGCGTTTATAACATCACGATTGTCGCAGTGGACAACGCTGGAAATTCGGCGGAGAATGTAACTCAATATACAGTTATGGTCAATGTCAGGATAACCGGAGAGACTGGCGAGGTTAACTGTTCAGTGTTGCCCTTCACAACAGTCGCACTCTATGATGATGGAGAAATGATCGCCAGCACGACATCAGATGAGGAAGGCGATTACACGATTGAGATAATGCTCCCGAATTACGGAGATTACGGATTGATGGCATCCAAGGAGGGCTATCTCAGCGAGAACATCACGATATCCATCACGGCACCTGGCGAATATGAGCGCGATTTCATCGCTGAGTATGGGTTGATACCTGAATGTCCATCGTGGGAGTATCTCATTGAGTGCGTGGAGAATTTCATGCAGCCGCCGACATCGCCATGTCATATCAGTTTTAATAAGCTTGTGGAAGTTATGACTGCATATGTGCAGTGCCACTTTCCTCCAGGAGGTGAATGAAAGAGATGAAAGAGATGAAAGAGATAAAGAGGAAGAAGATAGCGCTGACGGCAGCGGTTGTGGTGTCATGTCTGATAATATGTGGCATAGGTAGCAGCTCCACCGTCGGAGTCGGAGGACCTGAGAGAGACATGCCATCAGAAGTGGAACCCGGCGAGTGCTTCAATGTCACCATAAATTTCACACTGCCTCAGGATTCCTCTATGATATTCCTGTATGACAAACCGCCGAGCGGCTGGGACATCACATCCATCGTCTCCTCAGAGCCTCCTGCAAATTTCAGTTCAGCTGATGAGATTGTCACATATATATGGAATGTGACCTATCCCGCGGGAACGGACTTCTCTGTCATCTATACGGTATGTGTTCCAGAAGATGCAGCGCCTGGCGGATACAGGTTCGTTGGAAACATGACATATATCACGGGATATCCTCCATTACCGGATATCGTCGCAATAAGAAACAACCACACATCCATAAGAGCGCCTGCCGCTGTTCCGACAATATCGCCAATTGGAATTGTGGTGATGTTGCTGCTCCTCACAGCTGTTGCCATTTCTGGCATCAGAAAGAGATTGTAAAATTCTCTTCTCCATTTTTTTCCTTATTTTTTATTTTGTGAGTTTCCACTAAAAATAATGCACGATAGGAGAAGAGAACACATAAAAGTGGATTCTATCCGTCAAAGGCGAACGGGGAGGTAATGCCTCTCCACAATCTGATAACAGTTTCTCGCACATCTACACTTCAGCGGAGTTATCCTCATGTTCATTTTATTGAAGATCTCAAACTTTTCCCAAAAATTCAAGCTGATTGAGAGGTTAATCATGTATGAAGACTAAACTTCGTATTTGATAGAGTCTCAGGAGGTAGTTGACGCAAAACCTGTTGAGACAGAAGAGATTGTGAAAGGAGACCCAAAAGGAGAGAAGTAATAAGAGAAGAGGAATCAATTTGGTATAATCTAAGATTCTACTGCTGGTACAAAGCGACATCACGGATGGTACCTTTATGTTGATACTGCTAGAAAGCACGATTTAGCCGCGCTGAAGGAAAATGAGGATTTCTCTACTGGAAGAAGCCGGCAGATAAGGGATGGATTTCGCCGGGGAAATTGAGAAGAGAGGGGTCAGATTTGTCGCCGTGAAGAGGGAAAACATAACAGCGATGAGGAAGCAGAATACCACGGATTTCTCTCCAGACTGAGAAAGAAAATCGCTAGGATTGAAGTTTATAAGGGCAGTGAGAGGGAGATGCCTGGCTGTTAAGATAATCCTCATGGTGATGGGAACTATGGTTGTAATTATAATTTTGGTTATAATATCATACAAATATCATACATAAAAAGTATAAAGTATAATCCAATCCTCTCCTAACAACTGTTTTAAAAATCTTCAATTTTAACCAAATGATTGTGCTTTCCCATGCTTCCCCCGCTCGGCGTGCTCGTGTGAGCGATCCTTACGCAGAATTGATCAGTTAGAGCTGTGCTTGGCTGTTTATCTTATCATTTTTTCTCCCATTTCTGAAGTGAAAGGACCTCAGAGAGCGTTTTACCGTGTTTTATTTCCTCTCTTATTCTCTGTTCTGCCTTAAGCACCTCCAGAGCGCGTCTCGCGATCTCGTATGCCCTCTCTCTTGGAACGACGACAACACCATTCTCGTCGCCCACTATCCAGTCGCCCGGCTTCACATCCTGACCTCCACACACTATCTCCGCGTTTATATCCCCAAACCCCTTGGGCTCGCCAGCATTCGGCACGACTGCGGAAGCGAAAACAGGAAATTCCATCGCTTTTATTTCATCCACATCTCTCACCGCACCATCTATGACGACGCCTGCAATTCCCTTCTTCATGCAGCTCATTGATGCGAGTTCCCCCCAAACTGCAATGCTGGAAGATGCGCGGATGACTATGACATCACCCTCCTCAGCAACATCTATTGCCTCCACAGGCTTCGCCCAGTCGCCCTCAAATGTCTGAACGGTGACTGCTTTTCCCACAATTTTGCAGGGAAAAAGCGGTTTTATTGATTGCATGACGCCCTTGCGGTGCATCGCATCCGATATATTGGGTGTTGAGACGCGCATGAATATATCACGGATCTCTCTCTCCACATCCTCAGCTCGCCTTTTCACGAGATGCACTCCTTGTGCTCGTCCTGATGGGTGTGCCGATGTCGCTGATGTCGCTGATGTTGCTGATGTCGCTGATGTTGCTGCTGCCGCTTCATCAATGCTTCTCCTTATATCAGCGGTTGCGGTGCGTACATCTGCAGTTCTCGTCACATTTCCGCCCACTATAATTATCTCCGCGCCGGCCCTGACCGCCTCTGCCGCCCTCTCCGCATCAATTCCTCCAGCAACCGCAAGGGGAACCTCCACCTCACTCGCGACATCGCGCAGCACATCAATAACATCAACTCCCCTCATCTGCTGGTCTATGCCGACATGAACGCAGATGTAGTCCACACACATGGCGTCAAGCGTCCTCGCAACACTCACGGGATCGCTCACATTCATTATGTCGACCATCAGCTCGCATCCGTATTTCCGGGCGGCTGCCAATGCTTCTCTTATCGTTGTTTCACCTGCGACAGCGAGGACAGACACCACATCAGCACCTGACTTCGCCGCCATCTCAACCTCCATCGCACCTGTGTCAATTGTTTTCATGTCAGCAACAATCTTCACACCACTCCTTCTGCCAAACTCCTCCCTGAGCGTGCGAACGGCATCCATGCCCTCACTCTTTATCAGCGGCGTCCCAGCTTCTATCCAGTCAGCACCACCTTCAATGCACTCACGACATATCTCCAGCGCCCTTTTGAGGTCGAGGATGTCAAGTGCAACCTGAAGAACGCGCCTCTTAAACATCGCCGGCATCACTCTTTTTCGCTGCCGTCTTCACAGCCGCAGGTCTCAGTATTTTCCCCCTATACACATATCCCTTCCTCAGCACCTCAAGAATTGTCCCCTCGGGCTCATCACTCTCCTCCCTCGCCACGACTTCATGCCTGAACGGGTCAAATTTATCGCCCTTCTTCACATTCATCTCCTCTATTCCCTCGCTGCGCATAAGCTCCTTTATGCGGTTGAGCGTCATCTCAACACCCTTCAGCAGAGGTTCAACCGCGCTCTCAGCACTTTGCTGCGATGTCTGCGATGCGCCTGCGGCAATGAGATGCGCATGTTCAATCGCCCTCTCAAGGTCATCCACGACAGTTATAAGCGATGTTGCGAAATTACTGATAACATAATCCGCAAACTCCTTCTTGTCGCGCTCAACACGCTTTTTGAAGTTCTCAAAATCAGCCCTCAGATATTTAAGCTGCCGCACACATTCCTCAGCACGCTTCTCCGCTTCTTCCTTATTTCTCATCGCTTCAAACGCAATCTCCTCAGCAGCCCTCACACGCTTCTCAGCCTCTTCTGCCTTTTTCTCAGCATCCTCAGCACGCTTCTCAGCCTCTTCTGCCTTTTTCTCAGCATCCTCAGCACGCTTCTCAGCCTCTTCCGCAGCCCTGATAATATCCCTCTTCAACGCAACATCTACCTCTTTCTCATGTGCTCCCATCTCACTTTCAATCATTGAGATCCACTCATCTATCTTCTTAAAATCTTTCTCCATGAATACGCTCCTCAATTCCTTCTTTTTTGCTCTTAATTGCGCTATTAAATCCTTCAAATTCCGCCTTACCCTCCTCAGATTCCTGAGCTCAGCACCTATTTCCTCTTCTAACGCCCTCACTTCTCTCAGCAGTTCCGTTATCCTGCGCTTCAAATCCGCTGCTTTTTGTTCTTCTTTGAATTTTTCGCTGCTCATTTATCTGTTCCTTTCATAATGAAATTTATAAAAATGTCGCCCCGCTGAATGCGGCGTTCCGGGAAGAAGCCGCTGAAAACCGAAAGTGGTGCTTTTGCAAAAATCTTCACATCTCTCTATATTTTTATCTCTTTATTTCTTCTCTTCATCTCTCCATCTCTCCATCCCGGAATGAGTTGGCGAGCGGGGTTCTGTCCGTCATCACAGCGGCACAGAGGCGCTCCACAGCAGTGATGGAGAAGCCGGGTGGCAGATGTATTAGATGTATTTGCCTGCGGTATGGTTTGATTTCCTGACACAACTGAGTTTCAAGCGGGATTTGGTTGATTGAGCGAGGGATTTGGTTGATTGAGCGAAGTGCTCCTCCTCTGTGTGGATGGAGTCTGAGAGCTGAATCATCTCCCCTCACCGTTTGCCTCATATGTAATGTGACAATATTATAGAAGGTGTCTCTTGCGAGGCTGAGAAGAAATGAAAGTGGGAGAGGAGACGGGAAATGATGAAGAGACAAGAAGGAGATTCAGGTTGCGCGGGCATACTTTCATAGGCGTCCTTGCGACATGCACGGAATCGCTCCTCATACTCCCTGTGGATGTGCCTGCACAGAAAGTAAAATCGCTTGAGCGTGCGTTAAATGTTGAGAGCATTCAGATGACCGTGTCTGAATCCTCGCTTGTCGGCTCTCTGATGGCTGCAAATTCGCACGGATTCCTTCTATCACCGTATGCGCTTGAAAGCGAAATTGAATTTCTGCGTACGGCGGTGAAGGAGCATCTGAGCGCTGATATAAAAGTTGAGAGACTTCCTGACAGGATGAGTGCTGCTGGAAATGTAATACTCGCAAACGACAGTGCAGCGGTCGTGCACCCTCAGCTCTCCGAGAAAGCGATATCTGCTGTTGAGCGAGTTCTCGGCGTCAGAGCTTTCAGGGGCACAATAGGCGGGCTGAAAACTGTTGGAATGGCAGCTGTCGCGACGAACAGGGGGGTCCTGGCGCACAGAGACGCTTCGGAGGAGGAGCTCTCTTTCCTTGAAGAGGTGTTCAATCTCCCCGTCTCAATCGGAACAGTGAACTTCGGCATCCCTCTGATCGGAGCGGCGCTCATCGCAAACTCAAAAGGATATGCAGCGGGCGCAGACACAACGGGCTATGAGCTCGGAAGGATTGAGGAGGCTCTCGGATTCATACAGTAAAGGCGGGAGGATGTGATTGGAAATGCGCTATGACATGCACATACACTCAAAATATTCCCATGATGGGTCACTTGAACCGGGCAAAATACTTAAAATAGCGCGGAAAAAGGGGCTTGATGGAGTAGCAATAACAGATCATGGCACAATAAAAGGCGCTTTAAAGGCGAGAAGGGAGCGAAGATACATGCGTGATGCTGTTGATGTGATCGTTGGTGCTGAGATATTGACAGATATAGGAGAGGTCATAGGGCTTTTCATTGAGGAAGAAATCACATCAACAGATTTTGAGTGCGTGATAGAGGAGATAAAATCACAGGGAGGCATTGTGGTTTTGCCCCATCCCTTTGATGAGATAAGGAGGAGCTCACTTCACCCCAGAGATGAGCATGCGAGGTTCGTTGACTGCGTTGAAGTGATGAACGCGAGGTGCAGACTGCAGAAATTCAATGAGCATGCTATGAAATTCGCTGTCGAACACGATCTCGGCATGACAGCAGGAAGTGATGCGCATTTTGCAGATGAAATAGGAAATGCCGGAGTTTGTATTGATGGAGACATTAAAAAATCACTTTTAAGAGGGAAAGTGCGCATATTCGGGAATAAAACACCTATATTACGCATTATGTTATCAAAATTGAAGAGTGAGCTGAGGTTGGTGGAGTGAGCCGAAGTGCCATGACAGGAGCAATATCTGCTGTCATAGTTGATGAGGTGTATGACTGTGCGGGTGGTTGTAACGGAGCATGTTGAGAGAAAATCGGTCTTCAGATTCCTCTTTCCTTTTGTTCTCGGTTCGATAGTATTACTTTTTTTCATTTTTTTCGCTGATGCGAGCACGCAGTTGAAGTATGCTCAGATGGCCCTACTGTATTACACGCCAATGATAGGCGTCAGCATTGCGATTCCGATAGGATTGGAGATTCTCAAGATTCATCCAGTTGCGCTCGTGTGCTTTTTGCTGTTTTTGGATTGTGAGCTTTCAATTTTTGTTGTGTTGAACTTTGACATGGCGAAAATACTGCCATATATCGGCGCTGTTTTCGAGCGCATGGAGAGCAGCGGGAGGCGTGCTATGGAAAAATACAAGTGGGTGAAGCGTTTTGGATTTATAGGGCTGGTCTCATTCGTGATGATACCATGCCCGTGGACGGGTTCAGGAGTGGGCTCTGTCATCGGCAGGATGATGGGTTTCCCGTCGTTCGTCACATTCATCGCCGTTTTTACGGGCTCGCTTCTGCGATTGGTATTGATAACGCTTGTTTCGCTCGGCATATTGCACATACTGCTGTGAGTTTTATAGGAGGAAGAAAAAAGTAGCAGGATGAAATAAAGTGTAAAAAAAAGAAAAAAAAGAAAAAAAGAAAAAAAGAGCAAAGAGCGAGGAGCCAGGGTGGCAGAGTGGTAATGCGGTGGCCTCGAGAGCCACTGTCCCCTCGGGGACGCGCAGGTTCAAATCCTGCCCCTGGCGCTGAGAGGTGCCGGGGTGTGGTAGTGGCATCCCTTGGGACTGTGGATCCCAAGACCCGGGTTCGAGTCCCGGCTCCGGCCTCCTCTCCAGTCACGCAAAGAATCCAGCTCCTGAATCAAGCAAAAAAAAAAAACATAAACTCCATGCAGTTTCCGGTGCAGCAGCGTGCACGCTGAGAGCAATTGATCGTCAGATACGAATAACTGCGCTTATCCAATCCTTATCCTTTTTTATTGTTTTCATCATATCCGCCGGACCGATTATTGTGAGTCTTGTTTTTTTTCGCAGAAATCCCCTTTTTGAGGGATAACTGCTTATCTCAATTCCTGTGAAATTCTCATCTATCTGGCTCATTGTGAATTCTATGAGTTTCATCTGTTCTTCAGCGGTCAGTCCTCCCTCAAGAACCACAATTTTTCCCGCTCTCACAAAATCAAGTATGAATCTCAGTTTCTCAACGGAGCCCATTTCCTTCACTTTCTCCTCAGATATCAGATCAACCTCTATCATTCCTATCACCGTGATCATCTGAATTTTCGCACCATTTCCTCATATAGCGCATCCATGTTGTCGCCATTCAACGCTGATATCGGCACGACCGTGTGCTGAGGGAATGCGTTTTTTATGCGCTGAGGAGATGCGTTTGGCAGGTCTATTTTGTTTGCTGCGATGACAATGGGTATGCCCCTCGCCTCCATGTTTCCCACGATGACTATGTTTGTCTGCGTGTAGGGGTTATCTGTCGCGTCAAACACGAGAACGACGCCATCAACATCGTCAAGCCATTTTATCGCCTCTATAACGCCCTGCGTCGCCTCCTTCGCGCGGTGCCTCGCCTCCTCCTCCTTCAATCCGTAGCGGATGAAATCGTGAAAATCTATTTTTGTGGCCAATCCGGGTGTGTCAACAATGTCAAGCCGCAGCATGACCTCCTTCTTTTTCTTTCCCTTTCCACTTCTCGCTTTTATCACGATGTCCTCCCGCCGCACTGCTCTCCTTGTCTCATGTGGAATCTCAGTAACAGCGCCGAAATCATATCCGCCGTCAACAAATGTGTAGATAATACGATTTGCAAGTGTTGTTTTACCGGCATTAGGCGGCCCGTAAATCCCAATTTTCACCCGCTTCTTTCTGAAAATGCGCAGCAGAAATGACAGGATCACATTACTCATCGTGCTCCACCTCCGGGTGTCTCCTCTTTTATATAGCCTGAATGAAATATTTAACCGTCAGGGTGCAGGTCGTGAGAGAGGAGCGGGAACATGCTGCGGTGAGAGATGTGAGATACGAGAACAGGAGAGGGGAAGAGGAAGTCATACGCGTGCGCATACCGAGACGTGACCGCGGAGAAGTGCTTGGTGTCGTTGAAAAAATGCTCGGTGGAAGGAGAGCACTCGTGCAATGCGAGGACGGAGTCTCAAGAATGGCACGCATACCGGGCAAATTGAAGAGACAGGAATGGATAAATGTCGGCGACCTCGTTATACTGGTTCCGTGGGAGTTCCAGCCTGAAAAGGCGGATATCATACACAAATACACCAGACCTCAGGAAGAATGGCTGCGAAGAAAGGGCTTTTTGAAATGAGGTCGGGATTCATCTTTCTGTCAGACTCAACACCGGAGGTGGAGAGGTGATTGGAAGAGTGGTTTGATGAGGGAGTGCCGCATTCTCCCAAAGGAAAAAAGCGCAAAAAAGACTACAAGCTGATGAAGGTTGAGCAGTATGTGTTTGACGACACCACGCTGAGAGTGCTCTATAAGCTCAGGCGAAGAGGTGTTCTGAAAGGTCTTGGAGGGCCTGTCAGTGCGGGAAAGGAATCAATTGTGTTTCACGCGATAGGTGGCAGTGCGTCAGGATGTGATGAGATCGCGCTGAAAATGTATAAAGTGAGCACTTCAAACTTCAACGCAATGCTTGAATACATCATAGGCGATCCGAGGTTTGATAACATAAAAAAGGACAGGAGGAGTGTGGTGTTCACATGGGCGCGGAAGGAGTTTAAAAATCTGAAGCGAGCATATAACGCTGGTGTGAGCGTGCCCAGACCCGTGGCCTACGATAAAAATGTGCTCGTCATGGAGTTCATAGGCGAGAACGGCGTTGCAGCACCCCGGCTCAAGGATGTGCCCGAGGATATGCTCAGAGAGGAGGCTGAACGCATATTTGAACGCATCATTCAAAATGTGAGGCGGTTATATGAGGGAAATCTCGTGCATGCCGACCTCAGTGAGTTCAATATCCTGCTTAAATTCGCCGGTGAGCGCAGTTATGAGGAGCACAAAAGCACGAAAAAAGTGAATGGGAATGGGAACGATGAGAATGGGAGGAAGAATGTGAAAACAGAAAGAGTGGAGATGAAGCAGGATGGACCTGAATATCAGGATGAAGAAGATCAGGATGAGGATGTGGAGGATGTGGCATATAATGAGGAGGAATTGTGTGAGGTGTGTGCGGATGAGGAGGATGGGAGGGATGAGGAGGATGAGCGTGGAGAAGCGGGATTTGAGATGTCTGAAGACATGCTGAGGGATGCGGAGCCTGTTTTTATAGATTTTGGTCAGGCACTCCTCCTCGCACATCCGAGAGCGATGGATTTTCTGCTGCGTGACATAAAAAATATCACATCATTTTTCAATAAACTCGGGCTTGATGTTCACTATGAAGATGTATATGAGCGTATCATGAGCGCCTGAGAGGCGCTGTGATTTGTGTTGTGGTGAGTGGATTGTGGTGAATGGATTTTGAGTTTTTTTATGTGTTGAAGTGGCGAGGCGATGAGGAGGTAATGAAAAATGCCCACACAGCATTTGAAAATACCACTTGAGCGTGTCGGAGTGCTGATAGGCAGAGAAGGCTCTGTGAAATCATATATAGAGAGCAAGACATCCTGTCGCATACATGTGAACAGTGATGAGGGGGAGGTTTTTGTGGAATGTGATGATGCACTCAGCGTGTTCAGGGTGGCTGAGGTTGTCAAGGCGATAGGAAGGGGTTTCTCACCAGAAAAAGCGCTGAAATTGCTTGATGATGATGAGCTCATTTTTGATGTCATATCCCTTTCAAACCTTTCAGAAAGAGCATTGAAGCGTATAAAGGGACGAATCATAGGCAAAAACGGGAAGACAAGAAGGTTGATAGAGGAATTGACTGGAGCATATGTCTCGGTCTATGGGAAAACTGTGAGTCTGATAGGATATATCAATCAGGTGAGAATCGCTCGCGAGGCGATAGAGATGCTCATAAACGGCGTCCAACATGGCACCGTTTACAGCTTCATGGAACGAAAAAGAAAGGAGATGGAGTGGGAGGCATTGCAGGGGATAATCATTGAAAGAGGGGGAGAAAACGCTGAAGAGGAGAGAGGCGTGAAAACAGAGGCAGATGAAACTGAGGAGAAAAACACGGAAGAAAAGCAGAGATGACCGGGAGTTGTTTGTGTGAGTGGTGTTTTGTTTGTGTGAGTGGTGTTTTGTGGTGTTTGTGGTGTGTTTGTGGTGTGTTTGTGGTGAGGCAATCAATGGTGATGGCGCGATGACGGTGGCTATGGCTATGGTGATGGTGATGGTGATGGCAATGACAATGACAATGGTGATGAGTGTGAAAAAATGAGTGTTGAAGAGGAGGAGAGGAGATTTGAGGAAGCGAGGAGGAGGATGGTAGATCTGCTGCGCAATCAGGGTGTGGCGGATGAGCGTGTTCTGGAGGCTATGATGCGTGTCAAGAGGCATCTCTTCGTTCCGCAGCATCTGAGGGATCATGCATATGATGATTATCCTCTGTACATCGGCGAGGGGCAGACGATAAGTGCGCCTCACATGGTTGCGATGATGTGTCATTATTTGGACCTCAGGCGAGGACACAAAGTGCTTGAGATAGGAGCGGGATCCGGCTATCATGCGGCTGTGATCGCGGAAATTGTTGGAAAAGAAGGGCATGTGTATTCGGTGGAGCGCATTCGCAGCCTCGTTGATCTCGCACGTAAAAACCTGAGAATGGCGGGATACGACAATGTGACTGTCGTCTTCGGAAACGGCTCTCTCGGCTTGCCCGAGCATGCACCTTATGACAGGATATGCGTGACCTGCGCAGCACCTGATGTTCCTCCTCCGCTCATTGAGCAGCTTAAAAAAGGCGGAAAAATCGTGATACCCATCGGCAGGATATCTCAGGATCTCTATCTAATAGAAAAAAAGAACGGCGTGAGAAAGGTGTGGAAATGCGCGGTATCATTCGTGCCTCTCATCGGAAAATACGGATTCCGTGACTCCACTTGATGCCACGCACGCCGCCTCGGCAGGTGGAGGAAATGGGTGAGCTGTTTGAAGATGTCAGGGAGTTCCTTGTATCCCCAGCAAGCGGGAAGGTAATACAGGCAGGCGATGATCATGTGTCCATATTCATGCATATCTACAACCCCCATGTCACCGTCGCACCGATAAACGGCATTGTAAAAAGAATAAGATATGAGAAAGGGGGTTTCAAACCCGCTTTTATGCGCAGCAGTCGCTCAAACAGCAGAAATATCGTGGAGATAAGCACAAGCTTCGGCGATGTTCGTGTAATTCAAATAGCAGGATTTTTTACAAGAAAAATAATATGCAGTGTTCGTGTCGGTCAGATGGTTGCTAAGGGATTTAAACTCGGTAAAATTTGTTTTGGATCAAGAGTTGATGTTGAATTTCCTCCTGATTTCAATGTTGTTGTTCGTGAGAAAGAAAAGGTGAAGCATGGGAAATCTGTCATTGCGGTTCTCCTTTGAGCGATGAATGGAAGAGGCGGGCGAAGAAGAGGCGGGCGAAGAAGAGACAGGAAGAAATGTGAGATGAGAGTTGAGAGATAAAAGAGATGGGCAGATAAAGGGGACAGATGGAGAGGAGCGGAGGAAGGAGAGCATATGAGGGATGTGAGAGATGGCAGATGAGGAACTGTTGGAGGATATTGGAGAGAGAATGCTTATAGAGCGTGTTAAGATGCGATTTGGGGTTGAGAGGCGATTTGAGCGCATGATAAATGCTGGAGCTGGTGAGGATGACTGTGCCATCATTGATTTCAGTGCGTTGATTGAGAACATATGCGGGTGTGGTGGCGGATGTGAATCAAAAATGCTTGTGACGACTGATATGCTGCTCAGGTCGTCTCATTTTCCTGATGGTATCACGCCTTTTCAGATTGGGTGGAGTGCTGTTGCTGTGAATCTGAGTGATGTTGCTGCAATGGGTGCCCGTCCACTTATGATGACGATTGCGATGGGTTTTCCCGCGCGGACACGGATATCTTTTTTTGACGAAGTTCTTGAGGGGATCAGGGTCTGTGCCGATAATTTCGGCACGATTGTCATAGGCGGAGATATGGTGAGGAGCAATGAGCTCACATTTGCGGGCACATGCATAGGATTCACCGTGATGAAGCCTTTGAGGCGCTCAGGTGCTGCTGTCGGCGATATAGTGTGCGTCACTGGAACGCTCGGAAACGCTGCGCTCGGCATGTATATCGTGAGTGGTCGTTTGAGCAGCGAGCAGTTGAAGGAAATTGATGATATCGCGGAATATGCGAAGAAGGCGCTTTTTCAGCCGTATCCACGCGTGAATGAGGGGGTCCTCATAGCATCTTCAGGATATGCAACATCCATGATAGACATAAGCGACGGTCTCGCAATATCTCTGGCCGAAATCAGCAGAAAAAGCAATGTGGGATTTGAAATATGGGAGGAATGCATGCCTGTGTCAAACGAGCTGCGTGAAATCGCATCTACCATAAACATTGATCTCCAGGAGCTTATCTTTCATTTCGGCGGCGACTACGAACTGCTGTTCACTCTCAATTCAAATGTGCTTGAGGACAGGAAAAAGCTGGAAATGCTTGAAAAATATGCAGATATGCGCATTATTGGACGCGTTGTTCCTGTGCATGAGGGAATATATCTGAGGAAAGAAAATGAGGAAAGAATGGAGATAAGAGAGAGGGGATATCAGCATTTCTGATCGCCTGTTCCTGCACTTCATGGCACCGCAGCTGATGAATTGATTATAGAAGCTGCAGCCATCAGAAATCTCAGCTGCTCGGCGATATGCTGGCGCAGCAGGAGTTCTTGGATGGGTGCATAAATCAAAAACTACCTCATGCTCTATCAGCCTTTGCATTTATCAGGGGGGAGCAATCTCCTCTGAAAATTTGCATGAGCCTGCAGTCGCTTCTCTCTCGCCTATTTGTATTTGGATTTCGTGGACAGGCTCTTGAGTAAGAGGACTGGCTCGTGAGGTAGAAGTTTATCAACGCCTCTGTTGGTGGGTGAATCTCTCTATGACAGGACAGGAGGACCATGCGACAAAGTGAAATATAGGTGATTCTCCCTTTCCACCTGCCTTTATGAAAGGGGTTAAGCTCCGGGTCATCCTCATCCTTTCTCCCTGCGGTGCCGTTTTTGTTGATTTTTCACTCTGACAGACAGCGGAAGCGCAGGGAGGGAAAGGAACAAAAAGAAAAGAAGAGAAAACAATCACATCATTCCTTCCATTCCTCCTGGCGGCGTTTCAGGCGGTTTGAACTCCTCTCGTTTTGAAGCAATCACATCGTCTATGCGCAGTATCATTGTTGCTGCTTCAACTGCAGATGCAATCGCCTGTTTTTTTGTTCTGAGAGGTTCAATGACTCCTTTCTCCCACATATCAACAATATTTCCGGTGTACACATCAAGTCCCGCCATTTTGTTTCCTGCCTCATGGGCCGCCTTTATCTCAACAATCTTGTCAATTGGGTCAAGTCCTGAGTTTTCCGCGAGTGTTCTTATGATTATTTCAAGTGCATCTGCGAATTTCTCAACGGCTAACTGCTCTTTTCCCTTAAGTGATGTGCCGAACTCCTTTATGCGGAGTGCGAGCTCTGTCTCAACAGCGCCACCTCCAGGAACAGCATTTCCGTCCTCCATGACAGATGCCACGACATTAAGAGCATCGTTGAGCGAGCGCTCTATCTCATCGACGACATGCTCCTCTCCCCCTCTGACGACAATTGACAGAGATCGGGGATTCTTGCAGCCCTCAACGAACACCATTCGGTCACCTGCTATTTTCCTTTCCACGACCAAATCAGCATATCCGAGCTCAGAAGCGCTCAATTCTTCAATGTTGTTCACGATTCTGCCGCCTGTTGCCCTTGAAAGGCGCTCCATATCGCTCTTCTTCACCCTCCTCACAGCAAGTATGCCCGCTTTCGCGAGATAGTGCTGCACGAGATCGTCAATTCCCTTCTGACAGAAGACAACATTCGCACCGCTCTCCTTTATCTTCTCAACCATACGCCTCATCATACGCTCCTCTTCATCAAGGAAAGCCTTCATCTGCTCAGCTGACCTTATGCGTATCTCGGCATCTGTTTCGGTCTTCTTCACCTCAAGTGAGCAGTTGAGAAGCGCAATCTTTGCATTTTCAACACGCTTCGGCATTCCTGGATGGACCACTTCCTTGTCTATCGCAACACCGTTCACAAGAATTGTGTCTGTTATCCTGCCTCCTGTCTTCTTCTCCATGTTGAGATCATCAATATCAACAGATATTCCTCCATCAGTCTTCTCAGCAATAGCCTTCACAGCCGAAACTGCAATATCTGCGAGGAATTCCTTCGCTGCTTCTGCGAATTTTCCAGTTATAGAAGTCATTGCGACCTTTCTCAGCACATCTTCCCTCAGATTATCGTCCCTGCTCACATCAATTGCCATGTTTTCAAGCACTTCACGCGCTTTCTCGGCTGCAGTCCGGTATCCTGATGCGATCACCGCGGGATGAATATCCTGCTCAAGCAGTTCTTCAGCCTTTTTCAGAAGTTCGCCAGCAAGCACAACTGCGGTTGTGGTTCCATCGCCAGCCTCTTCATCCATTGTCTTCGCAACTTCAACCATCATCTTGGCAGCAGGATGCTCTATGTCCATCTCCTTCAAAATAGTCACGCCGTCGTTCGTTATGACAATGTCTCCGAGAGTGTCAACAAGCATTTTGTCCATCCCCTTCGGTCCAAGCGTCGTGCGCACTGCTGCTGCTACAGCTTTCGCCGCGTTTATGTTGTTCGCCTGCGCATCTCTGCCCCTTGTTCTCGCTGTCCCCTCCTTCAGGACAATCACAGGAATTCCACCCATGCCTGCCATTTCATAACGCCTCCTCCTCTACCTCAACACTCAATGCACCCAAATCGTCACCATTATTCATCTTGAGTTCTATAAATAGTTTACCGGTGGGAATGCCTGAAAGGGGAACAACGAAATCATCTCATCCACGCAGCTGCTTTTTTTTGATCAGTATTCTGATGACATGCCTGCATATATTTTCCCTCACGAAATCAGGACATGTGCAGGTCATTCGCTCCGCATTCACGATGTATTTTCCGTCCACACGATACTTATTTTTGGTGAGTGATTCTATTTTCATCTGCTCGTGCGCTGTTTTTTTGAGCAGTTTTTTCGCATTTTCTGATGATAGTATTGCATCATAATATGCCTCCCTGCTGAGAGCATCGGCTTCTTCGTTTTCCTCGCGCGGTATCCACTCAAATTCAACATGAGGAAGCGAGGATGCTATGTCTGATGCACGCAGCCACAGCTCCATGAGCGCTTTGTTTTTCACATTCCATATGCCCTTCATCTGATTTATAACAAGCAATGAATCCCCGTAGCACTTTACTGCAGCGTGGGGAAAATTCTCCTTCACATATTCCAGAGCCTTCAGAAGTGCTATGTATTCGCATCTGTTGTTTGTGATCTCCGGGCCCTTCCCTATGAAACCTCTGCCTCTCCTCACTGTTCTGCCATCCGCCTTCACAACAAATCCGTATGTCCCGTATCCTCCGGGGTTCCTCGGCTCCGTCAGACCGTCAAAGTAAATGGATATCTGCTCCCTTCTGCTTCTTTTGTTTTTTCTTTTGTTTTTTGCGCTTTTGTTTTTTGCGCCTGTGCTTGTGAGGGGATCATCCGAGTTTTCCCGCATCTTCTCTGACGATACGCCTGAAGATTTTATGTGTTTGCAGTATTTCATTCATCTTGCGTTCATCAGCGTGCTCTATGTTGTGCAGGAAGAAAAGAGGAGCATCTTTCAGAAAATCACTCAATGAAGATATGTGTGCGCTCTCAGGAATTCTCTCACATCGCTTGAAGCGGCGCACCCACTCATCACCGTGCGCTTCCCACATAGAAGCTGTCATCAGAGCCTCATCCTTTCCGCCGTGCTCAAACGCATCGCATAGAATAAGCAGGAATCTTATGTCCGTGGATGCGAGACCTGCGCTCGCATGAGGCACCGCATACTCGTTGCCGTTGAAAACGACGGAGAGACCATCACCACTGCGACGCACGAAATCAAGCATTTTCGCATCCGTTATGCTGTCTCCAACCGCGATTACATCGCTCATATCTGCATTTTCCCTCTCCACAATCTCCTTGAGCGCCTCAGCCTTCCTCCCGCCCCCTATGACACGGACACCGAACACATCATAGCCCATTTCGGGCAACTCCTCAAAAAACAGCGTGTCCAATCGCATCCTGAGCGTGTTGAACACATCCGTCTTCACAAGAGCATCGTCTTCCAGTGGCATCTGATGCATCTGATTATACAGTTCAAGAATTTCGCGCTCAACTTCCTCAATCAAATCCTCCATAAACGACGCATCCTGATTCAGGTCAGGCCTCGTGCAGACTATGTTCTCCGGATTCACACCAAGTCTGATGCCTATGTTCAACGCGTGCTGCTCATAACTCGTGGATATAATATATATTTTCCATCCACGGGACCTCAGCACATCACACAGATACCTTGCGCCACTGACCAAAGAGGCACTGTCCGACACTTTTTTTATATCAGCTGCAGTGACCCCATGAACAAGCAGAAAAGGAATGATGAGCGCGAGCGTGTCGCCCGGCTCGTAGTTCTCCCTGCCCTCCATTGAGATGATGTCATCATATTTGCTTATAATCTCAAATATGGCAGCTCCCCTCTCATCACCGAGCACCCTGCGCATGAGCTCGTATGCATTGTCCTGCGGCGATAGGGGTCCTTCAAGATCAAAAAAAATCACACGCGGCATCCTTCCCCGTTCCTCCTTTTTCGCAGCCTTCATCCCTTTTGGCATCTTCATTCTTTTTGGCGGAAAGGCGCCTTCATCCTCAAAGCGAGCCGACAGATTTTTGTTTTTTTATTTTTCACTCTTTACTGGAGCGTGCTCATTCTTTTCACTCACTGCTCTCATTCCCTTCACTCACTGCTGCTGTGATATTGACATATTCATCTGAGGCATTGAGGCTCATATATCGTGACCTATATTTTGGCCACACAATGCTCACATTTACCTCTGTGTGGCATGCGATGCACGCCTCGTTTGCGCCCGACATGTTCGGGGTTTTCATTGCTGCGATGACGAAATCACGATGTGCTGCCATTGTTCCGATGTCGCCCGGCGATGCGTTGAGACCGAATCCCCCCGCAGATACGAAATCAGCATATTCGCCGATATTCATGTCATGATGGCATATTGTGCAGTTTCTGTATGGAGGATATGTCCAGTGTCCGCTTATATTGCCTGTCGCGCCGTGGCAGTCCATGCATTCTATGTGAAATTCAAAATTATTGAAAGGTGAGTAATGGCACATTTCGCATGTGAAATTGTGATGTGGACCTTCACTTGTTATTCTGCCGCACACATATGGTGCTGGTGATGCCAACTGCGGTGCTGATATCTCAGACTTGCCGACCAGCATCACATGTATCATGCCCGGTAATGCAAACAATCCGAGCGCAATGACTGCAAATGTGATCAATGTCGCATATATTCGCCTCATTTATCTGTTTATTCTCCGTCATCACTTATAATTATATCTCCTGTGGCTTTCCTTTCCGCCTCATGAATCCTCTGCCTCACGAATCCTCTCACGAATCCTCCGCTTCACGAATCCTCAATCCCCGCCCTTCTCCAAGCGGCTGCTTGCTGACCACTGAAACGAGGAGCTCTCCGTCATTGATGAGAATGCTGAGCTCATCGCCGACATCAACATCAGTGACACTGCGAACGACATTTCCCTCCCTGCGGCATATACAATAGCCTCGCTCAATCACAGACAGCGGGCTCAAAGCATTCAATTCGCTTGAAATTGCCTGAAGCTCGCTGCACTTTCTTGCGATAATATGAGAGATTGCATCTTTCAACCTCGCTTTCAGCATGTCAACTGTCTGTCTGTGCTGATATATGATGTCAAGGGGGCTTCTCATGCGCAATCTCTCCGCGATATCTCGCAGTTTCTGCCTTCTCTCGCCTATCACATCAGACATGAAGCGTTTGAGCATCCTGTCATGGGATTTCAAGCGCTCAATTACCTCTTTCACATCAGGAACGACGATTTCAGCAGCCTCCGAAGGCGTTGCAGCACGCTTATCAGCAACGAGATCTGCGATTGTGCGGTCTATCTCATGACCGACAGCGGATATCACAGGTATCTCAGATGCATATATGGCTCTCGCAACCACCTCCTCGTTGAACGCCCGCAGCTCCTCAAAAGAGCCGCCTCCCCTGCCGACAATGAGAACATCAATGCCAATGTCAATGCGGTTCACAAGCTCTATTGCATTCGCTATCTGAATATGTGCTCCGTCCCCCTGAACCATGACGGGCACCACAAACACATGCACATGAGGATATCTCCTCCTCAAAATGTTCAGCATGTCCCGTATTGCAGCGCCTGTCGGCGATGTTATGATGCATATACGCTGCGGAAACTGCGGTATAGGCTTCTTTCGCGATTCGTCAAAAAGCCCCTCAGCATGTAACTTCCGCTTCAACCTCTCCAGTGCCGTGAAAAGCTCGCCTATGCCAGCCTCCTCAACAGACTCCACATACAACTGATACTTTCCCTCACGCTCATAAACACTTATACGCCCGCGGACAATCACATTCATCCCATCTTTAAGCGATAAACGCAGCAATTCCGCTTGCGCTCTGAACATTACACATCTCAACTTCGCACCTTCGTCCTTCATCGTGAAAAATATGTTTCCGGAAGATGGCCTCCTGAGATTTGATATCTCTCCTCCCACACGAACATCAATCAGGTTCTCATCCTCCGCCAGTCGTTGTTTTATGTATCTCGTTATCTCCGTTACCGTGAATATGCCATCCTCATTCAATTCCTTTTTTTCCCTTTTTCTTTTTGGATCACATTCATCCCCGCATTCAGCCTCACATTCAGCATTGCTCTCGCCGTCATCATGCAGGAAATCCATCAATGTCAGGCTCTGCTTCGTGTTATCACGCACTTCCCTCCCCTCTCTGACATTTTTTGATTTTGATCACATTTTTTTTCTGACTCCCATTCTTTTGAGATCCAATTTGCTCTCTGAAATATATAAAATCTCATCACCTCCCTCAAGTGTCCTCTCCCCATCAGGATTGATAATCAGTTTGTTGTCGTGAACTATCCCAACTGCGATGGCATTATATTCCCTTTTAAACATAACCATAACATCAGCAAATGATTTCCCCTCAAAAGATTCAGGTATCCGCTCCTGATATATATCTATATCTCTTGTTGCCATCAATTCACGGAGAAATTCCGACAGTTTGGGGACGAAAACGGAGCGAGAAAGGAAGAGCCCAAATGTCTCCTCTGTTGAAAGCATCTGCTCCACACCTATATTTTTGAGCGCTTGAGCCACCTTTGGATCTGAGACGACACACGATATACACGCTTTTTCGTTCAGTTTTCTCACTGATATCGCGCATAAAAGCGTTTCAACATCGTCTTTTCCGGATATGAGGACGAAAGACGCCTTGGCCACATTCGCCCTGCTCAGTTTTTCATCGTCGCTCGGCTCTCCTCGCACGAACACGAGATTCCTGTGCTCTATCGGTATCATATCAACATCAGCAACGACAACAACTTCTCTGCCATCAGCCAGCAACTCCCTGAGCGCGATCTCAACAACCCCGTTCCATCCGCATATGATCACATGCCCTTCCATGTAAGCGCGCGCCCTCATACCTCTCGCCAGAGACTTCTCTATGAGCATATCTGTAAAGTTCGCGAGGAAAACACCCATGAACCCTATCCCGCTGAGCATCACAACAATTGAGATTATCCTTCCTCCCAAGGTCTCCGGCGTTATATCTCCATATCCAACAGTGGTTGTAGTTGTTATAGCCCAGTAAACAGCCGTGAAAATATCATTTACACGAGGTTCAAATATGTAAAACAGAAATGAAGCAACTATCCATAACAGAAATATGTATATGCCTGCATAAGACAGTGTCTTTCTCTCCCTGAAAAATGCAAAAAACCTTCTCAATATCTTCATGAAAATCATACTTTACGCCTGCACCTTTCTTTCTTATGTTTTCGTTTTTGATTTTGATTTTATTTTTATTTTGGTTTTGGCTCATGTTCGTGGGTTATCGGAGGAAGATCAAACGGATTTTCTCGTTCAGCAGTAATCTCAACCAGCCCTTACGCCTCCTCATTACCTTAACTCTCAAGCTTTTATATTCCCAAA